>CBKWLJ010000017.1:0-41357 GCA_966675205.1 uncultured bacterium | reverse complement strand
GATAAGGCTTCTAACCCATTGCTGGCTGTTGTAATTCCATAGGGGTGTAGAGATAGGTAGTTGGCGAAAACCTGGCGATTGACTGGCTCATCATCCACAATTAGGATGTTAAAGGGTTGTCCATTGTTAATTGCGATCGCTTGTGAAGAAGATATAGTGTGTGCGATCGCATTTGGGTCAACACCGACAGACTCTGAACGCTGAACGCTGGACAACAAACGATGAACCCCTGACTCTTGTATCGACGCCAGGGTGACTTCGACCCCATCTAACTCTGGAACTGATGCTACGGGTAGGGTAAAGGTAAAGTGCGAACCTACGCCAACAGTAGACTGGACTTTTATTTTTCCGCCATGCAACTCGACTAATTTCTTCGTCACCGCTAAACCCAAGCCAGTACCACCGTATTCACGTGCCGTGGAACCATCAGCTTGTTCAAAAGATTCAAAAATGCGGTCAAATTTCTCTTCGGGAATACCTATTCCTGTATCCGAGACGGTAATCGCTAATTGTTCAAGATTTCGGGTGGGTGTTTCATTGCCATCACTGCTCAACTGCAAACCCTGAATGACTTGAGCTGAGATTTCTACAGTGCCACTATCAGTAAACTTAATCGCATTCCCGACTAAGTTGTGCAAAATCTGTTGCAGTCGATTTTCATCAGCATAAGCCGGCGGCAGTTCTGAGGAAATCCGGTTAATCAGTTGTAAGGGTTTTTCACCAATTAACGGTTGGCTCAACGTTAATACTACCTGCGCCACTTCTCTAACTCCGACTGGCTGAAGTTGCAGTTGTAAAGTTTCGTGCCTGAGTTTTGAAAAATCTAAAATATCGTTGACTAAGTTAGCCAAGCGTCTGCCACTCGAAATAATTAAGGAGAGATTGAAACGCGTGGGTTGAGACAGTGAACCTGTTACCCCTTCCATTAACGATTCGGCAATACCGATAATGCCATTGAGGGGAGTTCTGAGTTCATGGGAAGTATTGGCTAAAAACTCATCTTTAAGTTTGTCTAAACGCTGTAAGTCGGCATTGGCTTGTTTGAGGGCTTCTTCACTTTCTCGTAAGGCTAGGGTAGCTCGTTCCACAGCTTTACGCAGTTGGGCAGGGGCACTGACTAATATGAACACTAAACCTGCTGCTAAGGTGGCAAGTAACCCACCGCCAAGCCATAACCATCGAGAAATGGGGGCAGCTTCACTCCATCCTTGGGCGGGAACGGCTGCCAGTTGCCAGGAACCATTGGGCAGTGTCACGTCTAATGTCACGGGTTGTTGCTGGAAAATTTCCGCATTGCCGAAAAACACTTCTCCTAATGCTCCCAATCCATCTTTGCCTCGGATAGCGAATTGGAGTTGGGAATTGGGGTTGAGTAGTCCAGCTTCTTTAAACAAGGTACTTTGCTCAATAATGATGCCCACTAAACCCCAGTAGTCTCCACTTTCAGGCGCTTTACCAGGGGGGGTGAGAAAAATTGGGGTACGACTGATAAAGGCTATCCCTTTTGGTTTTAAATCAAGGGGCCCAGCAACAACGGTACTTCGGGTTCTGATTGCTCGTTCGATTGCTTCTCGTTCACCGGGGAGTGTCATAGGACTCAACCCAATTACGTTTTCGTTGCCTGCCAGGGGATAGATGTGACTGACAATGGTATTTTTATAAAGAGCAACACTGCGGATACCCGGTTGCTGCGCCACAATCACTCTGGCTAAGCTTTCAAATTGCTGCTGATTGAGGTTGGGATTAATGGTAGAAACATAGGCTACTAAGCCTCGTTCTAGAAACAGTCGCTGGTTCAACTTACCTTCGAGACTAGCTCTCACCGTACTCAATTGATTGAGGACATTGGCGCGATTTTGTTGTTGAAAGCGATCTCGTTCTGCGCGATCAATTACGCCTGTAATTGCTAAAGCGATCGCAATTGTCAATGAAGCGGTGAAATACGGTAAGAAACGACCTTTCATAAAAACGCTTACACTTTGTCATAGAAGGGGTTGAAGTTATAGTAGCTGTCGCCATAAAGGTTAGGACTTGATTTAATACCAAGTTGCATTCATACGTAGCATATTCATTTTCTGGAGCGTCCGGAGCGTCCGGAGCGTCTGTGCGTCAGTCTCAACTACTATCTTTGAACGCAACTCGGTATAAGAAGCCCAAACGAACAGTTACAAAATAAGCCTTCTGCCTCCTGTCTTCTGCCTTGTCTCCCTGTTCTTTTCCTTACTCAAGGGTTTGACACCGTTCTAGATAAATTTGAGCGACTGTATCATTCGGGTTAATGCTAAGTACCTTTTGAAATTTTTGCGCCGCCTCCACTAAATTTTTCTGATGATAGAGCAAAAGGGCTTGTTCAAAATCTTGTTTCGTAACAGATTTACCCTCTCGACTTTCAGCATCGTCGGCATCAAATACTTCAAAAACTGTTACCGCTGATGATTTCCCCTTGACGATCAAGCGATCGATGATGCGAAAAGCATAAGAGTTAGCATCTTCTAACTGCAAAAATGTGTGATGAGAAATTAACAGGGATACGCCATAACTTTTTGTTAAATCTTCGATGCGAGAGGATAAGTTAACTGCATCACTGATTACAGTACTATCCATGCGATTGTATCCACCCACTGTACCCAGCATCAAGGAGCCTGTATTGATACCAATGCCAATTCTGAGCGGGACATAACCTTTTTGGGTACGATACTGATTATAGTCTGTCAGTCGGTGCAGCATTGCGATCGCAGCATTGACAGCATTATCTGCTCCCCCGCTAAACAATGCCATAATTGCATCGCCAATGTATTTATCAATAAATCCTTGATGTTCAATAATGACAGGCTCCATCCGCGAGAGATAGGCATTGATAAATTTGAAATTTTCCTGGGGAGTCATGCTTTCGGAGAGGGTAGTGAAGTTGCGAATATCGGCAAATAACACCGACATCTCCTGCTGCACTTGGTCGCCTAATTGCACATCAACAATGCTTTTCTTACCTAAAAATTGTAAGAATTGACGAGGAACAAAGCGGGCAAACGCTTGGTTAAGTTGACAGAGTTCTTGTGTGAATTTAATCCGCTCAGTTTCCGCTTTTTTGCGTTCAGTGATGTCTTGAAAAGCAACAATCGCATAAGCAATGTTACCCTTTTCATCAAAAATCGGTGTCCCACATGTCTCTATAGGGATTATTTGGTCACCTTTGTGGATTTCCATATCATCTCGTGCCGACTTTTCACCCCGTAATGCCCGCACGACTGCCATTTCTTGTTCTGGGTATAGCTGATTTGTTCCTGCTTTATAGAGTTGATAGACTTGTGTGATTTGCTCAGATGAAGTATTCGGTACAACTCCTTTGCCCAGTAACTGAATTGCCCTTTGATTGGTGTAGTAGATTTTACTAGAAGCATCAAGGATACTTACCCCTACTGGCATAGCTTCTAAAAATTGAGTTAATCGGCTTTCATTGGAACGTACTTCTGAGTAGAGTTTTGCCAAATCAATTGAAATAGCAGCTTGGGAGGCTAGGAGTTTTAAAACTTCCAATCGGTCAGGTGTAAAAGCTCCTGTGGTTAGATTATTTTCGAGATACACAATACTAATGAGTTTGCCTTGATTGATTAAAGGCACACACAAAATTGATTTGGGTTGATTTTGAATGATGTAAAAGTCATTGGTAAATTGACCCTCATGAGCTGCATCATTTAAAACTACATTGTCTTGGGTACGGCTGACATAGTTAATAATGGCTGTAGGTAAAACGGGGGGAATATTGTCAGCATTCTCAACTAAAATGGATTGCAACACAGTAACGCTATCTTGCTCAACAGAGCCTTCAGCTTCAATGATTAATTTGCCATTATTTTCTAAAATTAAAAATCCTTTTTGTGCCCCAGCATTTTCGAGGAGAATTTTAATTAATTTAGATAGCAATTTATCCAGTACAATTTCACTAGCGATCGCTTGGCTGGCTTTCATCACTGTTGTCAAGTCCAAAGCCTCAGCAGGGCTACCACTTGTAGCTGTAGTATCTCTAGTTGTATTTCTAGGTTTATTATTATTTCCGGTTCTTTCAGACCCTTTTAAAAGGGACTGAGGATATTTTTCTTCTAAAGCTCTTAGCTTAGCCGTTGCTCCCCATTTGAGATAAGCATAGTGTGCTTCAATCAGGTAGGTTTTAGCAATTAGTTCTCGCCCTAAACTCTGATAAAATTCTGCTGCTCGTTCATAAGCGAGGGCTTCATCTTGGATACAACGGGAATCCTTGGCACCTTGAATCGCTTGATCATAATCCTCCATTGCTTTAATCGGATTCCCCAAAACTCGTGCTTTCTCAGCTTCTACCAAGTCGTATTGATGCTGAAAGTTCCAGGGGGCATTTTCCGCCCAATACTTCATTGTTTCTTGATAGGCTGTCACTTGCTCTAGGTATTGCTGTTGTTTAATTGTGTCGGTGTGAGGATACTGAGCTAAAAGGGCAAGAGAATAATAAAATTTATGGGCGGCAGAATGAATTGTGCCAAGCGAAGCTCCAACATATTCTTCTGCTTGAGAGGCATAAACCACTGCCTGACTATAGTCTTGAAATAAATAACAAAGAATGGTCTTAGCTAAGTAAACATTAAACAATGAACTTCGATTGTTTTTTGCGCGAAATACAGGTAGCATTTCTGACTCATTAAAGCTTTCACCAATTAACAAGAAACGCTCCTCATTTCGCCCCATTAAATTCAATACACATTGCCGCCAAATTTGAGCATTATTGATTGAATATTGTTGCTTAATTTTTAGAATAAAATCAACATAATCCCTTTGTTTAAGCTCTAAAACATCGAGTTTTTCACCCACGAAAAACAGATAATAGCAATAATTCTGAGCTGCAAAACTAGCATATTCTAAGTCCCCGGTTTCTAAGCCCATTTGCACCGTTTCCATTAACGGAACTTTGGTTTTTCTAGCAGGCTCTCTCCAGTGTCTAATAAAAACATTAAAAATAAAGTTAACTTTACATTTCAATTCTTTGGCATTGAATTGCTCTAGAAGGCTAAGTGCTAGTTTGCCAGCATGATATCCAGCTTCCACTTCTCCTAGTGCACCACACAAAAGTAAACCATAGACCGCATAAGCATAACTTGACCACAAAGAATTTCCCTGTGTAACAGACAAATCGACCATCGTCAAATTTGCCCGTAGCAAAATATCAGGTTTGGCAACGTAAGCCGCAGGACTCATTGTGATGAGAATACGCATGGCTGCTTTTTTATAAGGGTCAGCCATTTCGGGAAAGCTTTCTAAATCCTCTAAAGTCGGCAACTCTACGAGTAAATTTTCTTCACTAGGAGTGAACAGGACAACACCTAACATTTCCAAGGCTTGCAATCCTGTATCGATGGTTTTCAGCATCTGAGCTTGAGCCATATAAATTTGCATTTTTAGCTCGTATACTTTTATGCGATCGAGCAAAGTCTTAGCTTGCTGTAAGATGGTGTCCGCTAATACTTCTGCTCGTTCAAACTTAGTGTTTAAATATTCAGCTCCGGCTGCCTCGATATAAAGATTTAGAGTTAATTGATACTGACTGTTCCAACTATCAATCGCCAACAACTCTATCCCTAATGTCAAATACTTAACCGCAGCAACATAAGCCGTTGCCGCCTTAGCTTTCCGCCCAGCAATTAGATTCAATTGAGCGAGTTCATCCTTTCGCTGCTGTTGTGTAATTAGCTCAATGCCAAAATTTAGCTGATTCACAAGATCGAAGATCTTATCTTCCCGCTCTAGAGGGGTCATATTGCGGAGAAATAGTTGACCGATTTTTAGGTGCGTAGATTGCTTATCGACATCGGAAATCAAAGAATATGCGGCTTGCTGCACTCGGTCATGCAAAAATTTATACGAAACGGAGAGATTATCGGTATTAAGTTCATTCGTTATCTCCTGACCTTGGAAAAATTTATAGGTATTGCTAAGTGGCAGAATCAGACCTTCCTGAAGCGATTCCCACAGATCAGTAGCAGTTTCACTAACAGATTTTTCATGTACAAGAGCTAGAGTCACTAAGTCGAATTGATTGCCAATACAAGCCGCTAGTTTTAAAGCTTGCTGAGTTTTTTTATCCAGCCTTTGCAGTTTTTCTGCCATAAATTCGACCACATTATCTGCAACCGCCATGGCTCTAACTTGGGCAATATCCCATAGCCATCCCCCTCGGTTTTCCGGAAGGCTAGGAGGAGTAAATTTTAGGGCTCCTTCTTGATAAAGAGACTTTAAAAACTGATTGATAAAAAAAGGATTGCCTTCTGTTTTATTCAATACCAGTTCTGCTAGCGGTTTTGACTGTTCTGGGACGCAATGCAAAGCATCGGCAATCAAGTGATTCAGGCTCGTTAAATCTAATGGAGCCAGCACAATCTGGTTCACCGGAAGAAAAGCAGTTTGCCCGTTATTCCTGACTTTACGAATTTCCTCCAATGTCATCATTAAAGGATGAACTGGGCTGACTTCGTTATCCCGATAGGCTCCAATCAATAATAGATAGCGTGTGTCTGCCTCGCTCATCAACAGTTCTAACAACTTCAATGAAGCATTGTCTGCCCATTGCAAGTCATCCAGAAATATAACTAAAGGGTGTTCAGCTTGGGTAAATACCCGGATAAATTTTTGAAAGAGTAGATTGAATCGGTTCTGGGAGGCTGTGGGGGAAAGTTCTGCAACAGGACGCTGTTTGCCAATGATGAGTTCAATTTCAGGGATGACATCAATCAATACCTGACCATCCAAACCCAAAGCCTCTAAAAGCTTGGTTTTCCAAGTCGCAATTTGAGCGTGGCTTTCTGTTAGCAATTGCCGAATTAAATCTTGGAAGGCTTGGACTAAGGAAGCAAAAGGAATATTTCGCTTAAATTGGTCAAATTTCCCCCAAATGAAATAACCTCTTTGCCGCACAATCGGCTTATGGATTTCCTGCACAAGAACAGATTTGCCAATACCAGAGAAACCCGCCACGAGCATCATTTCAGTCGTGCCTTGGCTAACGCGCTCAAAAGCAGCCATTAACGCTTCAACCTCAGATTCCCGACCATACAACTTTTCAGGAATCTGAAATTTATTAGAGATGTCATAACGACCCAATGGAAAGTCGGAAATTGTACCTTTAGTCTTTAACTGAGTTAGGCATTCTTCCAAATCAGCTTTGATTCCCCAAGCACTTTGGTATCTTTCTTCAGCTGTTTTTGCTAACAACTTCATCACAATATTGGACACAGCTTTAGGAACCTCTTCTACTTCCCCGCTCAACAGATGGGGAGGAATGGGTTGTTTCGCAATATGGCAATGGACTAACTCCATTGCATCGGTTGTTGCAAAGAGCAGTTGATGAGTCAGTAGTTCATAAAAGGTTGCACCTAGCGAATAAAAATCAGTACGATAATCTATCGCTCGGTTCATTCTTCCAGTTTGTTCCGGCGACATATAGGCTAAGGTGCCTTCTATAACATGGGGATTCTGAAGGACTTGGTTTTCTCGTGATAAGACAGTCGAAATCCCAAAATCAATAATTTTGAGCTGTCCTGTAGCTGAATTAAAAACGATATTAGACGGATTAATATCCTTGTGCATGATATTCTGCTGGTGAATTGCAGCCAGAATATCAGCAAGCTGGATGGCGATTGTCAGAAATTCTCCTAAAGAAAACGTTCGGTCTCTCATCAAAAACTTCAATGATTTACCGCCAAAATCTTCCAAAAGAAGTATTAAACTATTTTTATACCGTTCCAATCCATAAGGTCTGACAACGCCATCTAGGTTTAAGTTGCGAATAATTTCATATTCCAGCTTAAATCTGGCAATTTCTTCCGGTGTCGGATACTCTTTTTTAAGCAGTTTAAGGATAATAGGATGAGCATCTTGGTTTCGCAATCCTCGATAGACAAGTGACCTTTCACTTTCATAAATTTGTTCGAGAATTTGATAACCGGAAATCGTACTCATAATCAGGTAGCCAAAGTTAAGCTGGTATCGAAGAAAGTTCTCAGCGTCTGAACTTACAAACTAGTTTTGATTTACCTTACAGATTCATATCCATTGACTACCCCATCTTTAGAAAAAACAATTTGCCAAACTTGTAAATATCTCGCCCTAAAAGAGCCTGCATAGGAGAGTAAGAAATATTTCCACATTCGATAAAATTTTTCTCCATATTTATGCTTTATTTGGTTCCAGTTTCTATCAAAATTTTCAAAGTAAGCCATAAATGTCGGGTCGTAATCGTGACCAAAATTATGCCAATCTTCCATGACAAAGAGTTGCTCAGTTGATTTAGAAATTTGAGCTGCTGAGGGCAGCATCCCATTGGGAAAAATATACTTATTTAGCCACCGTTCTCCATAGTTAGGAGTATTACTACCAATGGTGTGTAGCAAAAATAAGCCATCTTCTTCAAGGCAGTTATAAACCATCTCCATGAATGAGTTATAGTTTTTAAAACCTACGTGTTCAAACATTCCTACTGATGCGACCCGATCAAATCGACCTTTAAAGGTGCGGTAGTCTTGTAACAAGAATTTGATAGGTAAACCCTCACATAATTTCTCACCTAATGCTATTTGTTCTTTAGAAACAGTAAGACCAACACAAGATACTTCATACTTTTGGGCGGCGTATTTCATCAAACTTCCCCAACCACAGCCGATATCCAAAAGAGTCATTCCTGGTTTTAGCTGGAGTTTTCGGCAAATTAAATCCAGCTTGGCTTCTTGCGCTTCATCTAAGGTTTTTGCATTTTTCCAATAGCCACAGCTATAAGCTAATCGAGCATCCAGCATTAATTGATAAAGGTCATTGCCTTGATCATAATGATGTTCACCCACCTGGAAGGCTCTTGATAAACTTTGCAAATTCAAAAGTTTTGCTCGACTTACTTCCCAGAAAAATCCGAATGTTTTGCTTACTTGATGTTCATGAAGTTTAGCCTTGAAGATTTTGCTGAAAAATTCATCGAGTTTCGGGCAATCCCAACCCCCTTCAACATAAACTTCTCCAAGCCCTAAAGAACCGTCTCTCACAACCCTTTGATAGAAATTTTCATCATGTACCTGAATATCCCAAGGACGCTCACCATTAATTTGCACATCCGCTTTCGCTAAAGTGTCTTGGATGTAGTTTTTAAGGTTAGGATTAATAATGTCCATTTTCCTCCTACGGGTATGTAGTTTTTTCTACAATTGCAGCAAACGATAAGCAGCTCTAAAGGCTTAGCTCACTCTTTTGTTCAAAACTAACGAATATTCTCCGACACAAGTGAAAAACCCAGGCTAAGGAGATTGTGAAAACAAATATAATATCAAGTCAAGTGCGATCGCCGATAGTTTCGCATGTTTTAAGTGAATCGGTATTGAAGTTGTATCCCTGAGTCTCGCGTGAGCTTAAAGCTCCAAATAGCTAGGGGCAGACGATAGAAACTGCCGAATACTCAAATTCACCTAATTTCGGCAGGAGCTCCCGCGATAGTCTCATGCCTCTCATTTTAGGATTCAGCCAGCAGTGATGAGCGAACAAAGCCTTGACAGCGTTCCCGATAGGGTTGGTGTCAAAATGAGTACACCAATGACATCGGATTCAAGATAAAAATCCCGATACACCGTTATACATAAGAGTCTTAATTGAGTATGGCAGAGAGAGGCACAACTGAGCGCGGAAACCGACTCTTCAATGCTGGTAAAACAGGACAAGGTTTTTTCTGCTGCAAGTTATCCGCAGAGTTACCACTGAAGGTATTCCAACGAAACGGGCCTTTTTGGGATGCCGACATCCAGAGCAACCGTTTTGCCCGTGTCATGGCAACATAAAGGAGACGGTACTCCTCAGCCGTTTTCAAGTATCCCGCTTGGTCCCATGCTTGCATTGCTAAAGGAATGGGTTGCTCGTGAAGACTGGCGCGAATTTGCGCTCTAGCAACTTCTGCAAGGGTAAAATCTCCCAAAAACTGGGCAGCAGTGGGCACCCAAGGACTGCCGGGAAGCGTATCTTCATGCAAGAAGGGTAGGAAGACATAATCCCAGTCCAATCCTTTAGCTTTGTGCATCGTAATCACAGTGAGTTGTCCGGCGCGGAGATAGCGGGAGTCGGCGTCTTCGGTTTCAACAGGTTCAAAGCGTTCTGAATTGACGATTTCACTCAAAGCCATTAATGTAGCACTCATGGAACTGTTGCCACGAGTTTGCTTGACAATTCGTTCTGCTAATTTATCGGCTGTCGCCAGTTCGGATTGGTCGTAATTTAAGGTGAGAGCAAGGAAGGAAATGAGTTGATAGTGGGGCAGTTCCAGACGGGCGCGAAGCAGATTAGCACAGTATTTGCGAGCTTTTCGCACTGATGGGGTTTGTTGGGGGTCGAGGGGGCCGGGGTAAAGGAATTGTTCGGGAAAGGTGGCAAGGGCGTTTAAGTCTTGGGTGGGAATCAGTTGACGCTGTACCAGAACTTCGAGGCCGCTTTTGAGATAATCGGGGGAATGGGGGCGATCGAGGAATTGCAGAAGTGCTAAAATTTCTCCCGGAACATGAGAATGGCGATCGCTACTGCCCACATCAAAAACTTCTATCCCATGCTGACGCTTTAAATGCTCCAGCTTTTGAGCCAAAAATGTCCCTTGACGGTTCTCCCGCACCAACACCGCAGCGCTATGAGTCGGATTTTGCGTCAATAACTCAATCACTCGCTCTCCAATCAGTTCGACGGTGTGATAAATATCGCGAGGCGTGTAAATTTCTAAGCCTTGTCCCACAGGTTTGGGATTGGCATCATCTTGGGGGTCATCGACAGGAACAGGATAAATATCTTGGGGGCGAAACGCTTGTTCAGTACCCGTCAGTTGGGAACGATTAACCCAGTTTAGGACAAAATTAGCCGCATCAATAATAATACGGGTACTGCGACCGGCTTGGTTCATGGTTGCCAAACGCCCTTGAGTGGCACAAGCTTCACAGAATCGATTGAAGTATATGGGGTCAGCAGGGGTAAAGGTGGAGTTAATGGCTTGATTGGGGTCGCCTACCCGAATTAAATTTGGGGGTGCATGGGGGTTATCAGGGTCAGTAGCCAGAGTTTCTAACAGTTTAAATTGCAGGGGAGTAGAATCTTGGGCTTCGTCTTCAAAGACGGCAAAAAATTGCTTTTGCCACAACTGGCGGACGGCATCGTCTTTTAATACGCGCAGTGCCGCAAGAATCATATCGTCGTAGTCGATGAAGTTGCGCGATCGCACGACATTTTGATACTGTTCGTATAACCCGGCTGCGATCGCTAAAATCTCATAACCATCCGGTGTCTGTTCGCTAATTCTCCACAAATCTTGAGGTAAAAAACCAGAGCTTTTGGCTTCATGAATAACCGTTTGTGCCAAGTCGGGTAATACTTCCGTCCGCAACACCGACTGCCGTCGCAACCGTTCGGTTTCTTCCCCATCAAACTGACGCCCTTCTAGTAGGATTGAATAACGTCGCGGGTTATTGGCAATCCACTGCTCCACACAAGCACGAATTAAGCGGTGACTTTGGTTCGGCGTTACTAAGGTTGAACTTTCTAGATTGAGTCCCGACAAGTCTGGATGGCGGGTGGCAATGTTAAGCGCCAAACCATGTAGGGTATAGACAACAAAGCTATTTTGTGGTAAGCGTAAGTCTTTAAGGTTATCGCGAATCTTCTTTCTAATACTAGCGGCAGCAGAGCGAGTGAAAGTCACAACAACCAGTTGACGCTTGCCGTGAAGTTGGTAATTTGCGATCGCAAACGCAGCAGCGACTGCCATCCCCGTAGATTTCCCCGCACCCGGTACAGCAGAAACCGCTAATTGTCCTCCCTGCCAATCTGTCATACTTTGCTGTCCCCGCCTCAAGCCATTGCGGAGTCGTTGCAATGCCTGTTCTCGCAGTGCTAGTAAAGGCGAAGTCAGGGTTGTCTGGTTTTGGGAATCATCCTGTGACATTGGGTGTTTGCGATCGTCGGTGCAAGGTATCAACTACAGTTATGCCTAACTCAGTTGGGGCTAGTTGGGATAGGCAATATTAGCCATCGTAGCAACAGCTATGTTTTCTGTAGCATTTACAGCCAGAAGAGTTTTCTAGTTTATTTGCCTGGGGATGTACTCATGCACCTATTATTAAAAATTCGTAATTCGTAATTGACGTTCAGATGGGGATTTACACCCCAACTGAACGTGGGCGACTTGAGAAGTCAGGGACTCTAACCCGTCTTTTAATTACGTTAGCGTAGCGGGACGAAGTCCATTACGTAGCTTGCTTCTCGCGACAGCGAGTATTCACGCATTACGAATTATTGTTGATATTGAGCGACTGTAGATGCTTAATGTTGTTTTCTGCCTAGTTGGTGCAGCTTATGAATCAGCGAAGCACAGCGGTAAGTCATAGCAGCACGGCTATCTACACCGAGCTTAATAAAAATTCGGCGTAAATGAGTGCCAACAGTCCACTCACTAATAGAAAGTTCTTTTGCAACTTGTTTATTAGACCAGCCTAATGCCACGAAAGCAGCAATTTGTAGTTCTCGTTCTGTTAGGAGAGTAGTAAGGCTAGGTTCTACATTATCGACCGAGTTTGTAGTTTTGACAATTGCGTAAAAATTTCCATTAACCTCAATTTCTCCAACTTTTGAATACTCAAGATTATTACTTGATAAATGCCAAGATTTTTCTTTGTTTATTTCCGAGTTATCTTTAAGGGAAATAATTAAAAAGCAGTCGTCATTTATACGAAACTCCTCAATGATGCAAAAATCTTCACTATACTCTATTCTTTGAAAAATTAATTCAGTTAAGCCTATGGATCTATTCATGTTATTTTTCATTGGATTTGATAAAAAAACAACTGCCTTACTAAATCGAAAAAAAGAAAAAATTTGCATCTGTGACTCTAAAAATGCAAAAAATGCTAAGTATTTAGCCTAATCGCTAAATATAAAACAACATTAAAATATTTAATTTATTTCCAGCATTGGATGTTTTATTCAGTTTTTTGGAAAAACAGACGATTTTTTAGTTTTTTTTTAAGAGAGGGATAGGATTTGTCGGGATATTGCATCTATCATCCTCTTTTTATAACAATCAATCTGATTAGCTCATCAACTAAGTTGTATAAAAGAGGCTTGATTGAGAGTGAAAGCTTAATTGACTAATCCACCTAGTGCAAGAGGGCTTTTATGCAGGAGGCTTTTATGCAGAAGGAATATTGCTTGTACAGTCAGCTTTTTAACTTTTTTGAACGGGTAGATTATTTCCGCCGCGCTGTACTATTAAAAATTCGTAGTACTCGCTCTCGCGAGAAGCAAGCTACGTAATTCGTAATTCGTAATTCGTAATTGATGTTTGAACCGGGATGCGAGACCCCGTTCAAACATAGATGTCTTAAAAGACGAGGCTTGTAACCTAGTAGGTTGAATTTATAATTACGTTAGCGCAGCGGGACGAAGTCCATTACGAATTCACGCATTACAAATTATTCGGTCAGACTTCTCTATACTGGTCAACAAGATTAGACTATGACAGTACCCACAAGGGTACTTTTGCGACTAGCGTCTTGCTGCTGAATAATGAGTGTACGAAGTAGCCTACAAGTTGCTCAGACTATAGTTGATACCAGAATCCATAAGCTCCTGTCCACAGGTTTTGCTTTAGTTCTAGATTAATCACTGAGTTTTCCATCGGGGAACTCGGCATCGCCTGAGACGCATTAAGACTCATACCCATCGCAGAAGTACCAGGAACTACTAGATGCAAAACTGCAAGATGAAGTCCTGCCCAAAGAAGCTTAGCAACGCCAACAGAAATGAGCAACTGATGTAAATAGTTGCGTTTTATAGCAACAATCGAGTCCTGTGGTGAAAGAATTTGGCAAGAAACACCCCAGTTTTCTAAAGCCTTGCAGATATCTGGAGGAAGATTATTGGCAAAATCTTGAGAGTTTTGGTAAGTCAGAATAAAAGCAGACTCTAAACTGGCTGCCAGTGCCACCGTATCTCGAACAGCTAAATTTAAGACAGAATTCGCAGATGGAAATTGGTCGAGTCGCTCGTCTAGGGAGCTTGCTAAAGATTCCCAGCGCCAGAAAATATCTAAGTTCTTGCCTTTTGGGATGAAAGATTCTCTCAGACTATCCCCAAGCCAGAATAGATTTAGTCTTGTTAAGTCAGTTTCCCTGCGAACTTGTTTCCACTCTCTGAGCGATCGCAGATTTTCCTCAAGCGCAACACTCTGTTCGTCAGTCTTCCTTTCAGACGTAATACTTCTGGGAATCAGCAGCTCTGGTTGCTGCAAGTAAGAGTCAGGATTGTTGAGCATGTGCCAAAGTTCTCGCGCCACCCATAACTCGATCGCTCTCCCCAATTGTCTAACTAACAGTACCCCATAAGGTGATAAAAACAAGGCTGGATCGATCGCACAACTCCAGGCTTGATGATTGGGTTCTATCGAGAAGGACGGTAGCGGCATCAGCCATTTTTCGCCTCAATTTTATTGGCAATAGCATATGCCACAAAGCTTTCAGATACCAGTCACACAATCTGGGTAATTTAAACAAACTAGCTCATTCAAAAAATAGGTAAGTAGGTCGGCATTAATATTTGTCGTTGGGGCAAGGCAGAGGGCAGAAGGCAGAAAGGAAGAGGATTTTAGTCTCTTAACATACCTTCTTTTATTTGTGCTTACCTACTTATTTGAAAAGTCCAAAAACTCAACAAATAAAAACGAATTACGAAAAACAATTTGTCAAGTCGCATGATTGAGTGACACTCAACTAAGTTACCCAATTTATGCGACTGGCAATCACCTGGCACCAATAGTTATATCTATAGACGAAAGGCATCTTGGCAAGGAGCTGGTGTTTGAGGATAAGTTTTAACTGGTTTAACCGTAACTGCCGATCGCTCAAAAAATCTGTACATACAAGCAAAGCATTGATAAGAGCATTGTTCAGTTAAACAATAATCCTCAGCTTCAGCCTTTTCTAACGCTTTCAGAAATTTGAGAAACGATACCTCTACTACCCGTTTGAACACCTGAAACCGAGTGTCAAACCGACAGGTGTCGTATTCCTATTTGCCAGATTTAATAATTCAGACGGAGAGCTTTCAATGCCCAGCTCACTTACATATCCAGGCGTTTACATCGAGGAAATTCCCAGTGGTGTACGCACAATTACTGGAGTAGCTACTTCTATCACGGCTTTCGTCGGTCGTGCCCTTCGCGGTCCGACTGACGACCCTGTTATTATCAATAGTTTCAGCGACTTCGAGCGTACTTTTGGAGGACTACACGTTGACTATCCAATGAGCTACGCCGTGCGGGACTTCTACCTCAACGGCGGCAGTCAAGCGATTATTGTACGACTCTATAAGTTTCCCGACACTGAAGAAGAGTCCCCAGACACAAACAACGAGTCTCCAGGGACAAACGGCGAGGGAAGAGGAAAAGCCAAATTGACCATCGGGAACCTGCAATTAGTAGCAGCCAACCCTGGCGAATGGGGCAACAAGCTGAAAGCTGAGGCTGACAACGAAGGTATTGATGAAACAGTTGCTGAGCGCTATAGCAGTTACGGTCTGACCGAGGCTGACCTCTTCAACCTAACTGTAATGGAGAACAACGGGCGAGTTGAGGTGTTTCGCAATGTCTCAGTTAAGAAGGATGCGGGGCCGCGCCGCGTTGACCGCGTGCTGAAACAAGAATCAGAATTGGTTCGCCTCTTCGGGAGTTTGGCTGAAGATGCAAGCAACCCGCTTGACAGTGGAACTGGTTCTGGTGAGACACCTCCTGACGAAACACCTCCTGGCGACGAGACACCTCCTAGCGATACACCCACAGTTAAGCGCATTGTTTCTGAAGCGGCTGAAGGCGGCACTAACAGTGCTGCTTTGGACTCAAATGCCTACTTAGGAATTGAAGAGAACGGAAGCGAAGAGGGTAGTGAAGAGAGTGACCAGACAAAAAAAGGTTTCTACGCACTGAACAAAGCAGACCTGTTTAACCTGCTGTGCATTCCACCCGATAGCCGTGATGGAGACACAGCCGCCGATGTCTATCAGGCGGCAATGACATTTTGCCGAGAGCAGCGTGCCATGCTTATTGTTGACCCGCCCGCTAATTGGGGGAAAAACCCACTGTTTCCTTCCAAAGCTCGTGAGGAACTGAGCAAACTAGGATTGTCTGGACTAGATGCACGCAACGCGGCGATCTATTTCCCCCGTGTACTCAAAACTGACCCGATGCGTGATGGACAAATCGATACATTTGTCCCCTGCGGCATAGTAGCAGGCGTAATGGCACGTACAGACGTACAACGAGGCGTGTGGAAAGCGCCGGCCGGTCTTGACGCTGCATTGAATGGCATCCAAGGATTGGAAGTCAACTTAAACGACCAGGAAAATGGGCTATTAAATCCCCTCGGAATCAACTGTTTGCGGTCTTTCCCGGTCAACGGACGGGTCGTTTGGGGCGCACGCACTTTGCGTGGTGCTGACCAATTAGCCGATGAATACAAATACATACCTGTTCGGCGTTTAGCTCTGTTTATTGAAGAGAGCCTTTATCGCGGTACTCAATGGGTCGTCTTTGAACCGAATGACGAGCCGCTCTGGGGACAAATTCGCTTAAACATCGGGGCTTTCATGCAGAACCTCTTCCGCCAAGGAGCATTTCAGGGCAAGTCTCCACGAGAGGCGTACTTTGTCAAGTGCGATAAGGAAACGACGACCCAAAACGACATTAACTTGGGCATCGTCAATATTATCGTCGGCTTTGCCCCGCTCAAACCCGCAGAGTTCGTAGTAATCAAGCTCCAGCAGATGGCTGGTCAGATTGAGGTTTAGAGAGGAAATTATGGCTCAATTTAGTGTTAACGCACAGCGGTTCGATCCGTACAAAAATTTCAAATTCCGCGTGAAGTGGGATGGCCGTTACGTGGCGGGTGTGAGCAAGGTCGGTGCCTTGAAGCGAACCACCGAAGTTGTAAAACACCGGGAGGGGGGAGACCCCAGCAGTACCCGCAAATCTCCCGGACGCACGGAGTATGAAGCACTCACGCTGGAACGGGGTGTGACTCACGATACTGAGTTCGAGAAGTGGGCGAACAAGGTTTGGAATTATGGCTCTGGCTTAGGTTTGGAAGTCTCGCTCAAGGACTTTCGCAAAGATATCATCATTGAGGTTTATAACGAGGCCGGACAGTTAGCGATCGCATACAAAGTCTATCGCTGCTGGGTGTCGGAATTTCAAGCTCTACCCGACCTCGACGCCAATGCCAATGCAGTGGCAATCCAAAACATCAAGTTAGAAAACGAAGGTTGGGAGCGGGACTACGAAGTCACCGAACCAGCCGAACCCACTTTCACTGAACCTGCGGGGTAATGAGCTATGCGTGCGCTGTCTGCCTCTGAACTGCTGGGTGTCTGGGAACGAGGACTTGCTCAGCAACCTATCCAGCGTGCCCTAACGCTGCTATCCGCCGCTTTTCCTCAGACATCACCGGATGTTCTAGCAAAACTTAGTATCGGTCAGCGCGACGCCTGCTTACTGACGCTGCGGGAGTGGCTGTTTGGGTCACAACTAGTCAGCCTTGCAATGTGCCCTCATTGTGGCGAACGCTTGGAACTCACCTTCAATGTGGCGGATATCCGAGTGCCATCCAAGGCTGAACCCGTTAGTGATACCGAGTTGCGTTCAAACATAGTAGTTGAGACAGACACGGGGACACGGGGACGCGGAGACGCGGAGCAAATGAATGTTCTACGTATGAATGCAACTGCGTATGAGACATTCTCATTGAGCGTTGCTGACTATGAGGTGCATTTTCGTCTGCCCAACAGTCTAGATTTAGCCGCCATCACCAGCCGTGAGGGAGTTGCGGCAACCCGACAAATGCTGCTCGATCGCTGTCTCGTAACTGCTCATCATAACGGTGAAGAGACATTCGCTCACCAGTTGCCCGCAGAAATTGTAAATGCGATCGCTCAACAGATGACTCAAGCTGACCCCCAAGCCGATGTCCACCTCGATCTCACCTGCCCTGCCTGCAATTATCAGTGGCAAGCTCCCTTTGATATTGTGTCGTTCTTTTGGAGCGAAATTAATACCTGGGCTCAACGCATCCTGGGCGAGGTGCATACGCTGGCTAAAGCTTACGGCTGGAGCGAAGCAGACATTTTAGCTCTAACTCCCTGGCGACGGCAGTTTTATTTGGAAATGGTGAGCTGATGAGCGACTATCTCAGTAATTTAGCAGCAAGAAGTCTCAACCTGACGGAGGCAATCCAGCCTCGGTCGCGATCGCTGTTTGAACCACCACACCTAGCTAGCATACCCACTTCCAGACAAGACTTGGGTTTAGAGGAAGTGGATCAGGTATTTACCGAGAGCGAAACCGAATTGGATGCAACAGCACCCATCGATTTTGCATCTACAAAATCTTTAGAAACTAGCGAACCCTTTAATAATCCAAAATCAAAAATACTCAATCCAAAATCACTGCACCAGCGCAATGACGAAGCAGAACTTGTCAGCGAAGCACCTCTAAAGGAAGTTCGCAACCTTCCTATTTCACCGCCATTGCTGCAACAACCACCGATAGCTAATCCCATTGAGTCAATCGAGACAAGGCTCGATCCGCCTCGTACCCAATCACCACTTCCTTCTGCGCCGCTAGTCTTGCCCGAACCATCCATTGAGAGGGAGCAACAGCAACTCAACCAACCAATGCTTACACCAACGGTGGCTATCTCCGAAACCCAAGCTGCACCGTCAAGCAACACAACTGAACCCCAAAGTGCCCCCCGCACTGAACCTTCTATCCACCGTATTGTGGAGCGAGTTGCTACTCTCAACGAACCACAGGCACCAACTCGGTTCAGCCCCAATCCGTCTCCTATCCAAACAACGATTCTGCCACCAACAGCGCCTGAACGCTTGTCTAGAAGCGTACCCCAACAGCCTGACTCAGAGCGATCGGTGCTGAGTCCGGTAGTCCCCAGTGAGACAACTGAGACTGAACCTTCAAATTACATACTTCAGTCAAAAAGTCAACCCCCTCTTCTTGAACCAATTGTTCAACAGATTGTGACCGAACGGGTGGTTTCGCCTGTGCAACCCTCAGTAAAGGTAAAGGCTCACTCTGAACCAATTTCAGTCCCCTCAACATCAGCGACAGTTGTGGTGCAGCCACAGATAAAGCCGCACGTTGAACGAAAAGCACTAGCCCCAGTTCAAGAGCAAACAACACCGGAACCCATACCTACGATTCAGGTAACAATCGGTCGCATCGAGATTCGAGCGACACCCCCACCCATCGCTCCAAGCCAACAGCAACGGCCGACACCATCTGTGATGAGTTTAGATCAATACCTGAATCAACGAGCTAAAGGAGGCGGCAGATGAGCAACTCATTAGCGATCGCCACAGTCACTGCCACGCTACGCAATTTACTGACGCGAGGACTCGACGCTAGCATTGCTGGCAGTACAGTTACCACCCAACCCCCCGACACGGCACGGGACAGTAATGGCGGCAACCAAGTTAATCTTTTTCTTTACCATACTGCGATCGACGCAGCTTGGCGCAATCGAGATATGCCCCGTCAAGTGAAACCTGGGGAAACAGGAATGCCGCCGCTACCGTTAACCCTCTACTACCTGATAACGGCTTACGGACTCGATGATGATGATGTCACAAGTCACCTGCTGCTCGGCCGAGCTATGGGTATCCTTCACGATCATCCCCTCCTCGGCGCGGCTGAACTAAAGGATGCACTGCCTGACAATGACTTGCATCAACAGGTAGAGCGGGTACGCATCACACCCCAACCCATGTCCTTGGATGAAATGTCCAAGCTGTGGACGACGTTTCAGACGCAGTATCGGATTTCGGCGGCTTACGAAGTTTCAGTGGTGTTGATTGAGAGTAAGCTCCCGGTAAGAACACCCCTGCCCGTTTTGAAACGCGGCACTGAGGACACAGGCGTCACTTCTCAACCTGATCTAACACCCCCTACCCCAACACTGGTATCCGTAGGTTTAGCGCAAGGGAAGGAGAAGCAACCCAGTGCTGAATTGGGAGACGAATTAACCATCAGCGGCTATCGCCTATACGATACAACTGCCAGTGTCGATCTGCAATTCACCAATCCATATTGGCAAGACTCGTTTCCCGTCAGTCCGGAAGTGTCAGAGACTGGAACGGAAATCATCCGATTCAATCTACCCAACCCTGCTGACGACCCAGATGCTTCTACCACATGGGCTCCTGGCTTTTATACTGTAGCAGCCATCATCACAAAGGGTGAAAAGTCTTGGACAACCAACGAACTGACTTTTTCACTAGCACCAAAGATTACGAATACTCGCCCGATTAATGTAGTGCGGGATATCAATGGCGACGCGACAATAACCCTGACTTGCAGCCCACAAGTGCTACCTGAGCAACGCGTCACCCTGTTGTTGGGCGATCGCGAAATCCGACGTGAACCGAATGAAACTCAAACCGACACGCTGACTTTCATCGTCAAAGAAGCATCTCTAGGTGAATACCGCGTGCGCCTGCGGGTTGATGGGGTGGATAGCTTACTGGTGAATTATCAAGCCAAGCCACCCACCTTTAAAGATACAGAGATGGTAACAATCTCATGAGCAATCCAAACCTCTGGCAAGAAAACAACGAACAATACCTGAGTGCCGCCCTGACTTGGTTGCGCCTGCGCTTGGAACGAGCTTGTCAAAAAAAAGCCCCGACAACCGAGCCACCCTCGCCACCTGAACCTGTATCACCCTTACTCAAGTGGTGCTTTTTGGAACGAGCATTCTATGCGTTGGTTCCCAGCGTACCTGCTCAACCCCCCGTTATCTCCCACCCCGTCACTGATGAGCAGGTTGCACAAGCGGCTGCGGCGATGGCTCAAGCCGAAGCACTCGAACCACCGCCTGCTGCGATCGCTTTGAGCCAGCGTTTAGGGCTTTCGCGATTTGAACGGGAAGTCTTGCTGTTGTGTGCGGCGATAGAATTAGACACACGCATTGCTGGTTTGTGTGCCTGCGTTCAAGGCGATCCGAGCCAACGTTACCCTACCTTTGCTCTAGCACTAGCACTCTTTGATGAACCCACCTGGGATATCCTCTCACCGGAACATCCTTTACGGTATTGGCGGCTGATTGAAATCAATCAACCCGGTGCTCAACCCCTCACCACCAGTCCCATACGTGCCGATGAGCGAATTCTCAATTACCTGAAAGGGTTAAACTACCTAGACGATCGCTTAACTCCACTCCTCGCTCCCCTCAGTATGGCTGAATGCCAGACTGAACTGCCGCCTTCGCAACGGGCTGCTGTAGAAGCAATTTTACACCACTTGCAACAAGCCCCTAAAAACCAAGATACACCTGTCATTCAGTTATTAGGGGTCGATTCATCCAGCAAGCAACTCATCGCTCAGTACACCACCTCTGCGCTTGGCTTATACCTCTACCGCCTACCAGCCGAACTGCTGCCAACTCAAGCGGCTGAGTTAGAGACGCTTGCTCGATTATGGCAAAGGGAAAGCATCCTGCTACCTATTGCCCTTTATCTCGATGCTCATAAGGTTGAAAGTTGTACGCCGAGTGAAGGGCAATCACCACCACTCCACCGCTTTCTGGCTCGCAGTAGCGGTTTGTTATTTCTCGACACCCGCGAACGGCAGCCGGATTTAGGTCGAACTACGGTAGCGATCGACATTGCCAAACCAACCCCACCCGAACAGGAAGCGGCTTGGATTGAGATTTTAGGTGCGGAATCAGCCAGTTGTGCAGCACTGCTAGCCAGTCAGTTTAACCTGAGCTTGTCGGAAATTCGGCAAATTGCCTGCAAGGTGCTGGCTGAAATCGGGGACAAAAAAGGTTCACTGTGCGATCGGCTATGGAATGCTTGCTTGGTGAGTACCCGTCCCCAGTTTGACAAGTTAGCCCAGCGCCTCGATACTAAAGCAACCTGGGATGACATCGTGCTGCCTGTTGAGGACATCAGCTTGCTACGCCGGATAGCTGATCAAGTGAGGCAGCGCGACATCGTATATGATGACTGGGGATTTCGCCGTAAGATGAATCGAGGGCTGGGTATCAGTGCGCTGTTTGCTGGCGAGAGCGGTACGGGTAAGACAATGGCGGCTGAAGTACTTGCCAACGACTTGCACCTCGATCTGTACCGCATTGACCTCTCCGCTGTAGTTAGTAAATATATTGGCGAGACTGAGAAAAATCTGCGTCGTCTCTTTGATGCTGCTGAAGACAGTGGCGCTATCTTGTTTTTCGATGAAGCGGATGCTCTATTCGGTAAGCGCAGTGAAGTAAAAGATAGCCACGATCGCTACGCCAACATCGAAATCAATTACTTGTTGCAGCGTATGGAAGCCTATAGTGGGCTGGCTATTTTAGCGACGAACATGAAGAGTGCGCTGGATACTGCATTTATGCGACGGCTGCGTTTCATCGTCAACTTCCCCTTCCCGGATCGAAGCGATCGCAAGCGGATGTGGCAGAAGGTTTTTCCTTCAGATACACCAACTTGCGGGTTAGATTACGATCGCTTGGCACGTTTCAATCTGACAGGGGGCAGCATCCACAACATTGCCCTCAGCGCTGCGTTTCTAGCAGCCAAGCAGGGTACGCCAGTGACGATGTCACTGGTTCTAGATGCTGCTCGAGCCGAGTTCCGTAAATTGGATAAGCCGATTAATGAGGCTGATTTTCGCTGGGAGGCACCAGTAGGAGTGGGGGTATGAACATTAATGTCAATATCGAGCGGCTGGTTTTAGAGGGGGTATCTGTTCCCCCTAGTCAGCGTCCGTTGTTGCAAGCTGCGGTTGAGGCAGAACTGGGGCGACTGCTGACGGCTGAAGGGTTGAGTGCAGGGTTGCGATCGGGCGGTGTAGTGCCTCGTGTACTTGGTGGGACTATTCAACTATCGCCTGAAAGTAATCCAACTCAGCTAGGACAACAGATTGCTCAAGCTGTATATGGAGGAATTGGCACATGACTCGTCAGCTTTCTAACCAGACTCAGCAGCAGACTTCAACGACATCACCGCTCTCTAGCGGTATTTTGCAGCGTAAATGTGTCTCGTGTGGTCAGCATACGATCGCGGGTGGAGAGTGTGAAGGGTGCCAGAAAAAGCGATCGTCTTTACAGCGTCGTGCCATTAATGGAGAAAACATTTTTGACGTTCCTCCTTTAGACTCCTACCCCTTCAGAAAATCCTGCTTTCATCACGACTTTAGCCACATTCCCGTTCACACCGCAGCACCTGTCTTGATTCAGCCCAAGCTAACAATTAGTACTGTAGGCGGTCGCTACGAACAGGAAGCCGATCACATTGCCAACCAGGTGATGAGCGTGCCCGCATCTACTACCCAGCAAACCCCTCGAAAGGAAGAACTGGTGCAAACCAGGCTGAAGATTAGCGAACCGGGAGATAGGTATGAGAAGGAAGCCGATCACATTGCTGACAAAGTGATGCAGATGTCAGATCCCTCTGTGCAGTGGCAAGTCGAGTCGGGAGAGAAAGAGGAAGAAGAGGATATGGTGCAGAGGAAGGCAACCGGCGGTCAAATCACCTCCTTAGTCCAGAGACAAGTGTTGTCTGAGATAGAAGATGAGAGAGAAAAAAACTTAGTGCAGAGGAAAGAAATTAACACTCAATCTCCAATCCAACGTTCTTCCATCATTCATGAAGTCCTCAACTCCCCCGGACAACCCCTCAACACTGAAACTCGCACCTTCATGGAATCTCGCTTTGGAGAGGATTTTAGCCAGGTACGGGTGCATACCGACAACAAAGCAATCCAATTGAGTCAAATGTTGAATGCTCAGGCGTTTACCTATCGACAAGACATTTATTTTGGAGCAGGAAAGTTTCCTGGTAAGAATGCATTGACAGCCCATGAACTGACCCATGTATTGCAGCAAACCAGAGGACATCATAACCAAACACAACCCCAGAAATCATCAGATTCTGTCAAAGAACCGGTCATTCAGCGCGTAGTTGAAGTTCGTCCACCAGGGCGGGGTGAAGCGTCAGCCTTTGATCGTCGCCAGGAGCTAATTGATCGGCTGAATACCCTCTCTGCTGCCATCCAGTATCGACTAGATGGCAGACGAATTGCCTACAACGTGATTGACGAGGCTGCACTTACTCACTTTGATCGCAAGATGCAAGGTTTTATTGACCGAGCCGAAGTCATCCCCATGCGACTGATCACCAGCGCTGGTCGCTTGGTAGCAGGGGGTGCCTCTTTCCCTGTGATTGCAGATAGCTTTGTCACAGGCTATGTCGATCTAGATGATTTGCTGGCAACCGACTCACTTGGCTTTCAGTCAATCCTGATTCACTTTTTGACAGAGCGCTTTAGTGTACCAGATTACGAACGCTTGATTGGTACGGCAGCGCTAGGAACACAGTTTAACCGGGCACACACAGCAGGACATGAGGCCCAAGTTCAGCATTTTCAGAGTGTTTTCAATGATCCAAGCATCCGATTTAATTATGAAGAAATTAAACCAAACGGCTCTGCTCACATCGTATTTCGTAGCCGTGATGGGGGCTACCGAATCTTCTTAATTGTTCATCGCATCAGGGGAGCGGTTTCGGGATCTGAGGTGCGAGTAAGAACAACAGCAGATGGATGGTTAACGGTAGAAGAGTTTCTCAGAAGACGAGCAGCGGCTGTTCCTGCTTTACCCTAACCCTCTTTCGAGAAACACTCGCTGAAACCCTAATGGTTAAAGCATTTTGATAAGGAGTGTTTTTTTCATCCATAACAAATGCGATCGCGTTCGTGGGCTGCTCCTGAGAAACCATTCTGATTTCTTAGGAAGATTTAGGAAGTTTTGAAACGAGAAGATAGAAATGAAGATGTGAACGCTTACCCAAACCAAAGCCGAATCATCTTTCACCCTAGTTCAAACTGGACTGCTACAACGCCAATGTGCTTCCTGTGGACAACCGCGATAATAGAAGTTCCCTCGATTGTTCATGTGGTTGCGATCGCCCACTAGAAGTATTTAGGAAGTCTTAAAAAGAGAGGATTTCGCAGATGAATATGCGATCGCTTACCCAAACAAAAACCGAATCAATCTTCACACCAGTTCAAGCTGAACTGCTGCAACGCAAATGTACCTCCTGTGGTCAACACACGATCGCGGGTGGGGAGTGCGCTGAGTGTCAGAAAAAGCGAAGTACGCTATCGCGTCCCGCTTCACTATCGCCTTTGCAGCGTCGTTCCAACGATCAGGCGGAATCTTCTGAAGTGCCACCCGTTGTGCATGAGGTGCTGAATTCACCAGGTCACCCTCTAGAGCCGGAGACTCGCAACTTTATGGAATCCCGCTTTAGGCATGACTTCAGCCAAGTGCGGGTACATACAGATATCAAGGCAGCACAATCAGCACAGGCGGTCAATGCACTAGCATATACCATCCAGCGAGATATTGTGTTTGGGGCAGGACAATACGCACCGAGAACCGTTGAAGGAACAAGACTTTTGGCACATGAGCTAACCCATGTTGTGCAACAACGTAGCTCTCACACCTACCCCAGCGAATACCTAAGCGTGAGTCCATCCAACTCTTCTGCTGAACAAGAGGCACAAACGAATGCCGAACATATTACTGCCAAAGAACTTGTGCCTTTGCGCTATTCTTCGTCGCAGGCTTATCTTCAGCGACAGGAAGCACCCATTGACCGCGAGCGCAGAGTCCGGTTACAGCCAAGATTAGATCTCAACATCATTCAACTGACATTAGACGTTCTCCAGGGTCGGCATCAAATTACCGTTGAGGGTGGGCTTTCACAGCCCTTGAACCTTTTGGAGATAACACTTCCAGGAGTAGACCCATCTCAACTGACCTTATCGCTAGGATACGGCAATCGCTGTAACGAAACGTTCCAGCGTGCTCTGATCCAGCTGCGACAGACCCAAGAAGCAGGTGGTCCAATTATCGATTTTGGACGGAATCCGTGGCAAGTGGATGCAGGTGGGACTTTTCGGGCAGGGTCCGTACAATTTGGGTTTGATGGCACTATAGGCTTTCGGGGGAGCGAGTTTGATACCGTTCTCTTTGGATTAACCATAGCCACAGGGGTTAGTACGTCAATCCCCGAACAGTGTCGGGCACGCCCATCTACGACTCCCTCTAGACCGGAAGTTCCTTCTCCTACAACTCCCTCTAGACCAGAAACTCCTCAGCCCTCTCAACCACAGCGTCCTACAGGGGAGAGGCAGCCTCAACCCCAACCTAGACCACAGCGGGCTGAGCTACCTAGCCTGACATTGTATTTCTTTTACAACACATCGATTTTGCGCCCAGAAAGCAATAGCAGTTTTCGTCAAATCAGCAGTTTGCTCCAAAATGTCCCTCAACTGCATGTTCAACTGACGGGTCATGCCTCTTTGGAAGGAACAGATGCCTATAATTTGGCTCTCTCTCGCAGACGTGCCGAGGCAATACGTGACGCGCTAGTAACAGAAGGTATTGCTGCGTCTCGAATTCAGATACTTGCACTAGGAGAGTTTGCTCCAGCCGTACCTGAACCCCAAGGCGTTCCCTACAGTCCTTTTTCATCGCTGGAGCGAATTCGCAATCTGAATCGACGAGTGGAAGTTGTCTTTTTCGATCCTACTGGGCAGTATGGTTCCACGATGCCGTCTATGTCGCTGCGTACCCCTGGCTTGCGATTGTCTGGCACCAGTCCGGTAGATCGTCCAACTCTCGGAGTCCCCAGGTTGAGGCTCGGTCTGTAAGTCAGCATTGAGGATAGAGTCGATGAATACGCGATGCTTCGCTATCGCGAGTGTGGTTAGGAAATGCGATCGCCGATATTGGCGTGACACAGCTAAACTAGAGCGATCGCAGAGCGTAATAATGTCAAGAACTACTATTAATGATTCCCAAATGCCTGTTTTACTCAACTTACAAGCGCGATTACACTGACGAGTATGCGATCGCTACCCGACCAACTAGAGTAGCGATCGCAAATTGATACACTAAGCCAAAAGTCTCCCTCAGTTTAACTGAGCCCATTTGCTCAGGCATCGCTCATAGTACTCTGGATAATCGTTTTTCACCCTATTCTCCAACCGCTCAGCAATCACCCTATTTCTTTTTGAAGTTCCCAGCAGATGCGTATAACCTAATTCTTTAGCCTTGTTTGGATTAAAGGCATCATCAGAGGAGTTGAATAAGTACTGAATATTGATGTCTTTGTAGGGAGAACTCTGCCTGTTTTTGTGATATTCAACACAAGCAGCTAAGAGATATTGTTCAACCAGAAGATTACGTGGTATATGGTCACCTAACAGAGACCAAGAAGCCTGATTGATTGGATATTCGACAAGCTTCATTGCGGCATCTGCATAGTATTGAATGAAATCCACTCGATTGCCGCCCAAAATTCCACAATTTTCACCTTTTTGAACGTCAATTTTAGAGCTATACCACTCGAACTCTTCTGGTATCCATCTACCCCTTATATTCTTAAGAAAAGTTATAAACTCTTCTGGTTTGTAATCCCAATCTATACTGAAATACTCAGGATGTTGTGCAAATACAGGAGCTGATTCTAGCCTCTTCGGAAGGGGCTTCCAGAGAAAGACATCATTATCGATGTGGACGAAGGGTTCGGTCTGAGAGCGATAGGTATAGAGTTTGCCCAGTGCCCACCATTCTGGAGCGTTGCTATCTAGTACATTCAGTTCTGTGGAAACATGGTCAAACTCAAGACCAATGCCATCAATCAGCAATCTGGCACCCTCATTATCTGTATACAAACAAGTCTTAGAGTAGTGCTTTTTGGCTGTTTCTAGTGATAGTATCCATGCGAACAAATGATGTCTTTCGCTCATCCAAGCTGAACGATAATAGGCTTTAAACGGTTTTGTCCAGAACGACCAAACTGCTCTCACTGTAACAAACCTCCCCCGATCGCCTTTGCAGGGTGAATATCGGTAGATGCTTGAGCTATTGGCCCGAACTGATAGCGACAATCGTGAACTTCTAACCCATAGGAACCAACTAAAGCAAGAGCAAGCGGTGCGTAGTAATGCTGGACGCCACGCGGGGGTAGGGAAGCCGATTTTGTTACTAATTTGCCGTTCTCATCTTGAACTTGAACCGTTGGCCAGTTGATATCTCCTATAGCTATGCGTGCTGGAATGAGCCAGTAATCCCCAGGCTTATAGATACCTGCCTCAAATTTGATCTCAATGCCATCTTCTAGAGGTATCCAAACTTCTTGGGTTGTATCTTTGCTAGTTTCTTTGTCTTTGGTAGTCTCTTTGGTTGTGGGAATGGTAACTTGAAGCTCCCCAGGTGAGTCCCAGCGACGCAGAAATGGGTGTTTTCCTGGTTCTTGCCCAACTGCGGAAGGAGGAGTGCCTTTTAAGAATACCTGCCTCTCTATACGGTCAATCTTGTCAACCTGTAACAGGGGTTCAGTGCGTCCTTGAAGAACGTAGTCGTCGTCTACAATTTCTACCCAATCACCTTCCGCTAAACTGAAACGGTTTTCGCGTCCCAAGTGTTCTAGCGTGACTGTACTGCCAGAAAGGCTTTGAATGGGAAAGACGACTGAAGCATTATCCCGCGACCATTTGAAGGTAAAGCTTCCTGAACTATCACTGCCTTCGTGAATTTCCACTCGGTAAAGCTGGTTCTCGGCACCTCGATAACGAGCATCGGGGGAAATGGTGCAGGGGTTAGTGGCATCATCAGAACTTGGTTGTTTCACTCTGGCACTGAGCTGACCTCTTCCTGGTCGAACTTCTTCCCCTAACTTTTCCAGAAATGTTTTATAGTCTCTGGCTTCTTTTACAGTAATGCTGGACTTTTCGTTTTCAGTGTCGAACGCTTTAATTTTGACTTGCCATACCACTTGCGATCGCGTTGCGGTATCCGCCCCGCCCAAGGCAACTTCTCGGATTTCGGGGTCTTCAATCATCGTGATGTCGCGTTCCCAGACATCTAGATAGACCAGAAAGGGAAGTGGTGGCAACTTTGTCTTATCGGGAAGTGAGTAATTGGGTTGCTTTTTGTAGGTAACAGGCACCTCCCTAGCCTTAGCATTTTCATCTAATATTGTTTCGTTCTCGCACAAGATTCCGGCAACATAGTAATGTCCGATGCCAATTTCTAAATCTGTGTTTTCTGTAATGGCTTTACTATCTTTTGGAGTCAGTTGGATTTTAAAGCCATCGCTCGGACCTCCATGAGGGCCGATAAGGTCTGTTGCTAGGGTTTGCATGTAATGCAACAGAATAGAAACCTGCTCATTCCAATCAGCATCAAGTTGGACGCGCCCTTGCTGCATCAGCACTCGGCTGAAGTGCTTTTGAAGATTGAAAGTAATGTTGGAAAAATCGCCTTTCATAGTTTGTTTCTTGTTTGTTGTTAGTCATTAATGATTAGTCATTAGTCGTTAGTTGTTAGTTTTTTCCAAACTGCTAACAAATAACCAATAACTGATGACCAATAACCCAATTAACTGCCGTAAATAATGCCAGCTTCACTTCCGGCTGGCGTGTACTCGTTGAGACGGACACGCAAGTTAGCAGCACGTTGGGGTTGATACAGGTTGTGGAAGACGCCCATCTCTGATTGGTCATCAGCGCCGCGTTTGATTTCCTCAGCGCAGGTTTGGGCTAACTGGCAGTAAGTAGGGGTACCGTACCGCGTGCTATTAAATTGAGGTCGGACTCGCAGGCGCTCACGTTCCTGCATACTGGCTTTCTCACTCTGAGGAATCTCGCCTCGCTCAACCAATTCGGCAACAGCTTCTTCTACTAAGTCAGGTTGGCAGCGATAGCGACGGGGTGTGCGCGAACCGGGTTTAACGTAAGAACAGAAGCGCATACAACCTTGCTGGCGACGAGCAACTTTAAGCAAACCCTTGAAGATGCTGTTTTCTGCTAAGTCAATGGCGTGAACCTGAATCTGACCAATAACAGTACTGCGTACAATCGTCAACAAAGCATGAGCGAAAGAACAACCCGGTGCGCCTAAAGCCTCACGTTTAAAACTGGTGGCGTCCAGAATGCTGTCGCCGATATGAATTGGGATCGGGTCGGTTCGGACTGCATCTTGGTTGACTTGGATAGAACCGATAATGCTGTGTGCGATCGCAATTCGAGCGGCTGTATTATTCAATTCCAGGCTAGGTTCTGCCGGTCGTCGTGGTTCACAATCGCAGTGAAGTCCCCACCCAGGAACTAGAGTTGAGTGACGAATCGTCACCTCTGCTAGTTCGCCCGTGATTTGGATTCCCCGACCTGCGACCATCACACCATCGAGAACAAAACTACTGCCCGATTCACCCGTTACAATCAAGCTGTCTGGAAGGTCTGTCAACCAATTCAAGAGACGGATAACCGGACGGGTGCGGTTGGCGGCACGGAGTTGCAGAGTCTGGTTTTTTCTCAGTTGAATGTTAACTTGATGATCGACGTAGACGCCGCTCTGTGCAAACTCAATCACTGCATTGCGCGGTTGCTCCTGCATCCACCGTGTCAGTGTTTCATACAGGCGCTGTCCCTTTCCCACTGAATAGAAGGCGTAGCTCTTGGCGATTTCCTCAGGGTAAGCCTCCTCCAAAAGCCATCGGTTGAGGCGCATCAGGTTCTTGCCTTGGGGATTTTGCTCAAGTAGCTTCTGAATTCTTTCGATCAATTGTACATGGGCAAAGCGTTGTTGATCGTAGAGGCTGTCACTCTGGAGCAGTTGGTTCAGTATGGCGATTAAATCCTGTTGGAAGCCGTCATAAGGAACACCAGAACCCTGATACTGATTAATCTGTTGCTGTTGAGCAGAAGAAAACTGTGCTTTCAGGTAGTGAGAAACAAGGTCGTGAGCATCCCGGAGCTTAATAGCTAAGTGGGTGAGGTTTTTGAAGTCATCTTCATTAAATAGCAAACGTTCAGTCGGTTGTAAAAGCGATCGCGGACTGCGCTTGTACTCTCCCCCCCCGATGTCATCACTAAAACCGTAATGGTAAGAAACCCATACACCTTCTTTGGGTAATTGGCCCGGTGGGAAGGAGATGCGACCCAGTTCAGGGTCAACTGCCATATGATCGCGGGGCGGACGATATCGCCACTCACTCAAATCGGCGGGAATAATCGATTCTCTGGGTATTGGCTGTTCTGGGTTGTTATTTGCCCAAGATCCCGCCCAAATTGCCACACTTTTCCCGATACCATAGTATTCGGCAGTGGCTTGTCTTCGCACGACCCCATTCTCTTCCGTCCGTTCCTCAAACAACCTGCGTCGGATGGGTATCGGTAGATTCAGTGGCCCGGCAATATCAGTCGGTTCCGCTTCAACTTCCGGTCGGGTGTAGAGGGGGCTATCGTTGCCCAAAACGCTAAAGGTGTAGCAGTGAGGGCCGACCTCTTCCAAACAGTAAGCGGGTGTTTTGGTCACTGAATAGGGTTTCAGCCGCCACACGAAAAGACCAATATTGGGGATGTTGTACCATCCGGGAGTGCGGTGAGACGAGATGGTTCGCACGTCTACAGTGTGCGCTAGTTCGTCAAAGGGGCTGTCCAGGTAGTCCAAAGCTTTACCCTGACGTAGGTCTACCGTTTGACCTTGTGCAGGTCGTAGGTGGTTCATGGCTTGGGTGATACCGAGGAGTTGGTAGAATTCCACTGCCCGTACAGGCCAACCCGTTACGTCCTTGGCCAACTGTTCCAGCAGTGCCAGCGTACCCTTGCGCCGTCGGTAATGGATGGAGTTGGCTACCTCGCGACGTGGGATTAAGATTTTGTTGCGCTGCTGCCCTTGAAGAGTTGTGATTTCTCCCACTTCACCTGCGTCGCGGACTCCAGTGTAGCCAATCAAGTCTGCAATGTAAGGCACAACCCAATCTTCACAGGTTTCGATGAACAGATTTTCGTAATGTTGAGCAATATCGGCTTCGACGACATTCACCTGCTCACTGATAACTTGTAGGAGTGCCCGCAAGGGTTCGCCTTGTTCTATGTCACGTAGGCGATGGATAGTGGGGAGAAGTTTGTAAACGCGGTCTAGGGGAGGACTCATGCGGTTAGCTCCGTAAGAATCAAAGTATCTTTGACGTCAGGGTTGAGGAAGGCGAGTTGAGCTGGGTAGATGATGCCGTCTTGCGACTTTGCCAGGTTCACCGTGACGCGAGGGAGGGGTGGGTTTTTGAGCAAATCGAAAACTTTTTGTTCGATCTGTTGGGAAGTTAGGACTTCTAGCGTCTTGGTAGAGGAGTTGAATTCTTTTTCTGGAATGCCTCCGAAGGTATCCACATCCACATAAGCCACACCTGGAACCTGCTGGATTGTACTAATCACTTCGCTGAGTAGCGCGTCTTGACCGAGTTCACGACGTTCAAAACTGAAGGTGTCTAGTAGTGCCGTGCGGACTTGAGGTTCGACAAACTCCCATTTGTAGTCTGGTAGTACGTTCACTTTGGCGCTAATCACCAGTTGCATCAGCGATCGCACATCTACTTTAATTGGCTGATATGGGTCGCCAGCCCCGTGTAGTGCTTGAAGGAGATTCGCATATAAATCTGAGCGCTGATCGATGGGAATATCATCAACGCCAGCAATGGTGAGGTGAACCAGTTGCCGACGACCATCGGAGAGTTCAATAGCACTAGCTTTACCAATTCCAGCAAACGTGCGGGCGAAGTCTTCGTAGTCCTGTACTGACACTAAACGGTCTAGAGCCATGACTGCTAGTGGTGCATTGCGACGAGCTTGGTCGCGGCTTTCTGGGTCGGCACCTCCAGAAGCTCTTAGGGGATTGATGACACCCTTGAGACCCAGGGGTCGCTTTGCTAGCAAGCTGATTTGCTCTGCCGGGACATTGCCGGGTTTGCCGATACCAGTCCGATAAACTGCCTTGACGTTCTCAATGCCAGTAGGAAGGCGTGCGCCCTTCTCACCGTTGCCAAAAATAACGGTAGTTTTACTTTCGTTGTCTGTTTTCGTGATAAAGTTGCGGTCAGTTGGTTTAAGTCCGGCCAAACTGTCGGTTTCATGCCAAAGAATATCGTTGACACGCACTTCTAAAGTACTCTTGATTCCCTCTGGTGTACTTGCAGCAACGTAGGTAAGGGGCGACTGTCGGAGGGCGAATTGTTGCAAGGCTTTACTGGCATCACCGCTACCCAGCACTTCAATGCGCGTCTCTCCGTGGGTCGCTTTGACTACATTGCCGTAAATGGCGACGGTATGAGGGTCATAGCAGTAGGCTAGGTCATTGGCTAGTACTAGTGTACTGTGGGTTTTATCACCACGCAGTTTGCGATTAGCGTTCTGTTCGACATCCGCGAGCATGACTAATTCGCTGTACTTGATGCTACTCACACCTGGGATATCCGTGCGATCGCCACTAACAATCAACCACCGTCCCGATTGCAAACCGTCGTATAATCTTTCTAGCTCGATATATTTACCGCAGATTGGCTCGGACACTGGATCGAGCGGTGCCTCAGCTAATTCCAGCGCTTCACTCTGAGCATAGACGGTGGTGCCACGAATCACGTCGAAGCTATCCGCTTCTAGATCGATCCAAGTCTTGTCTAACTCAATTTGTGAACTTGACGCTGTTATGCCGTAATCGGCTCTAGAAACGACGCTAACCTGTAAAGCCTTTGATATGATTAGTTCTTTCTGGTTATTGGCGCTGGGTTTTTCTAGCACTACCCAACTACCAGGTAAGATTTGCTTATAGGTTGTATCCAAGGAAACAATTCTGGGTTGTTCCGTAGAGGGTTGTTGTGTATCTATAGAGTCAGAGTGTATGTGCAAGTAACCGCTAACCCTAATCTCCGGTAGATTTCCTGTAGAGATGGCTGAAGCTAGAGCCTGTTGCTCTGAGGTTTCTACAGTCAACAACTCAGCTCCAATACCCTCAGGAGTTAAGGTAGGACTGCCTGATATTGGGCGTGTAACCTGCGGCACCGTGGGGGGTACTGCCTGCGATACTACTGTAGTTAAGTTGTTGCTTGAACTTGTAACTTCCAGTTGCCCACGAGCATCGAAACCGATTGCAACCTGTATGTCACGCTTATCAAAATCAAAATTCACCTTAAAAGGAGCGATTGGGTCATTTTGAACCTCAGACACAGTGACTTGAATTTTTTCGTTGGCTTCTGGAAATTCGATAGTGAACGGTTCGCTTGGCAGCTCCCTTTCAACCGGATTAGTCTGATTGTCGTCAATCTTAATGATTGTTGTAATATTAATCCTGTTATTACTTCCTATAGGGCTTCTTGCCCAGGAGATGGCGATCGCAAAGAACTCGACGATTGTCTCCCTGGATAACTTGGTCAAAGGCCATTCTTCGTAACCTTGGATGTTACCGTCTTCTAGTTTGGGAATCAGGGGAGCATTGTGACCAAATACAGAAGCCTGGACGCGCATGGCATAAGCTTTGACAGGAGAAGGCTCTGTGACAGTGGCGTTCTCCCAAGCTTTATACAACAGAGACTTTAAGCCAGGATGCAAACTCGTCTGCAACTGGGTGTTGGTGTCAGAGTTTTCTCGGAAACTTGTCTTTAAATCCCGATGCAACTTGACTGAATTCCGAGGCGGGATGGTTTCATCCGGCAGTGGTTTGAGGAAGTTTTTCACCAGTTCCTCTTTGCTGGTGATAGGTTTGTCAGGTGGTGTGGAATCTTTCTCTCTTGCTGCTGTCAACCAAGGTTCGAGAGTCACGGCAGTTCGAGAGTTGGCTGAGTCAGGCGTTACCTCCATAACTCGGTAAAGCTGTGGTTCTTCGTCGCCCAAATCGATCAAAAGAGGATTGTTGAGCTGTAACTTGGTGGCAATGCCCTTGAAATAAATTGTTTGAGCGCCAGAGGGATAAGTTGAAGATTGTAGGTTAACAGGTTGAAGGTTGGTTGGGTTTGCACGTTGCCAGTTATCTTTCCCACCTCTAAGTTTCAACCTTCCCACCTCTAACACTTCCTCAAGCTGTTGCGGTCGAGTTGTGCGGGGTTTAAGCTGGTTCCAAGCAGCACGAGCTTCTAGTTTTTCCGCTGTTTCAAACGTTTGGAGTTGTTGGCCAGGGCTGGGTAGGTTTTGGGCTGGTGTCCCTTCAGGGATTTCGACATCGTAGCCATTTTCTAAGGTAAAAGCTAAATAAACGCTACTCGCGACACCGGGGCGTAAGGTGTAGCCGACTAACCGAGCTAACTCTAGAATGGAGCGGCGTTCTGTTGCCGTGCGGAGGTAGCTTTCGTTAATAATGCGCTCTTGGTAGAAGCTCAAGACATCGGCTACAGTCGCCCAGGCATCTAAGAAGGCAATGCTGAAGTCGCTATCCTTGCGCGTCGTCAAGTCATGCAACGCTGGGTAGTCGCTGCTGGAAAGACGGGCTTTCATCGTTTCCAGAAAAGTGGCATGGGTGCCGACACGGGCAACCAGCGTATTTAGTCCAGGCCGATTGGCTTGGGTTATTGGAGTCAGGACTTCAAGTCCTTCACAGCAACCGCATGATTCGTTCATCATCGTCCACCTCTCATATCCAGCCGAAACTGGCCGTTTTCGGGAAAACTAGGGTCATTTGCCGCTCTGGCAATCTCCAAGGGGCCAATGGGCAAAATACCGTTTTCAATTTCTTGGTTAGGACCTTGGTAGAGCCGTTGCAATTTCTTAACAGTGATGCTCTCTACTCCAGGTACAATTTGAGCGATCGCAACGAGCTTACTCAGGGCAATGCTCTCTCCAAAAGTTAGATTGTCGGGATGGAAGAAGCCACGTTTGCCATCTGGTAAGATGCGACTGCTAAACATCTGAAGCAAAGCGGCTTTGACCTGACCCCGCAAGTAGTTGGGTAGAATGCATACAATTAGTTCAATGTCAAGTGAAACGTACTGTGCTGGCATCACCACGACATCATGACCGACACGGCGGTAGCGATGCAGATAGCCTGCAATCTCTTGCAACAACGCATCATCAGCTTGATCTTTTCCTAATGGATCGATCGCCACCAGCACCTCGTACCAACTGCCCGTCCACCGCAGCGTTGCCGCAGCCTTTTGCACTTTGGGATGTTGCTCAGCTAAACGGGCATAATCATCGGCAGTAATGGCACGCTCTAACTGCTTGCGGAAAGCATAGGGAGCAAATAATTTCACCTCGCTCATCGGTTCAGGAGCCATTCCCCCCGTAGCAGGTAGCGGGTTACGCGGTTTGAGTCCTGCAACAACGAGTGTATTGGGGCGAAATACAATGTACGAAATCGCCTCAGCACCTACATTGCCAGCAAACCCGTTACCGATTCGGTAAGTCGCCTCGAAGGACATCTCAGCTTCCGGTGCCATTCCGAGTTCACCGTCACCGAAACGCAAGTGGGCGCGTCCATCGTTGTCGATTTCGACGACAAAGTGTGAGTCATCCCCTGTACTGTCGAGTAAATCGTATTTGCTCGTCCATTCGGTAAGCACCACTTCAAAAGAACCGTTGAGCGTGTAACGTTTACCCAATAATTCTTTAACTTGAGGCAAAGCTTGTTTAGGGTCTTGGCTCAGCAGACTACTGGCTGGGTGATTGGGTAGAAGGGGTTGGCTGAAGGTGAGCGGTGTTTCTTTCAAACGAGGGCGAAATAAACTGGGTACAAGCATCGTCTCTTCCGGTCGCCCTTCGCTCTTACATCTAATTAATGTTTCCTTGACTTCTACGCTCCCTATTGATTCAGCTTTGATTGTCCGGCCGTGATCGACAAGAACGACATTGCCACGGGCAACACTAATATTCTCCAAAAGTTTGCACTCAGGTGCTGGCCCGATCGCAGAAAGGCACAATGGGAAAGGAAGCGCATCTGCTGGTGCCCATTCAATCTCGACAATTGGCTGGTCGTATAATTCATCAATATCGCACGTCACCTTCGTCAGGCGCACAGCATGGCGGCGAGTGAGGTCAGCATCAGCCGGATTGCCTGTTTTGGCACCCAAGATTTCCTCAAAGATGAGGATGTCACCTACTTCTATATTTAATTGCCGTTGTTTGACAGGTTCTTTAGGGGGTTCCTGGGGCGGACACAATTCCTGCTGCTGCGGCTGCGGTTGGGAAACCTGGACTTCAACCCACTCATCTTTTAACGTTGCACTCGTAGTACCACGCGGCAAACAGCATTCGCTATCACCCCAAGTGTAGAAGAATATTGTGTTGTGTGCTGGTCGCAGACAGATTTTATCTTTGGCTACAGGTTCAAAGACTTCGTATTGGCTGAAGGGAACATTTCGCAACTCATCCTGAGTTAGGCTGTAGCTGCTTGTAGGGGTCTCGTCATAGCGGGTAATAAAATAGATATCCTCGGAGTTGAGCGGAACCTCATCCTCTGTATGTACACAAACCAAGGCACGGGCGTTACAGCCTTCGTGCATTCGGTAATCCACTAAGCGAGTGTGGCGGCGAACAGAGATGCGCTGGCGGGCAGTATCTAGGTATGCTTCGGTGGCGACAGCATCCTGATAATAGCTTAGGCGGTCGCCAACGTAAGCGAGAATTTCTACTAAGGTAATACCCAAATCGGGAATGTGGCGCTCTTTCCAATCCGGCAAAATCAGCGCCAGTCGATCCAAAATCAACTGACGGAAGCTGGCGTAATCTTTCGCCAGGTAGTCAATTTCCGGTTCGAGTTGTTCTTCAGGCGGACAAATAGCTTCGGGTGACTTGCAATCTAGGTCACTCGGACAGCTAACCTTAAAGCTGAAATTTAGTTCAGCGTAGCGGGGGTCAAATCCTTGCAGGGGTTTGTCTGTTGGCTTGCCCTCTTCGTCCAACTCGACTACGTGTAGAGTGTAAGTGGAAAAGTCACCAGGGCGATCGACAATCACTTCCATGCGATCGTCCACATCTGGCTCGTCTTGACGGTATACTGCGATCGCAACGATTCGAAGATTGCGGATGCGACGACCGCCATCGATGCGTACATTCTCCTTGGTAATGCTTTGAGGTGCTTTGCCTAGAAAGTAAACGGTGAGAGTGTACTGGTCTTCGCTCACTTCCAAGTAATCAAGACCGTTTAAGTTTGTGGCAGCGCGGACGGCATAGCGGCGCTGTTCGTTGTGACACGTTAAAGTCGTGGAGGTGTTCATGCGAGTCCCCTCTGCTCAAAAATTTCTGTTCGGCGTTCTTGAGTGCGCCGCACCATGTACTGCACCAGCACGCGCAACTGAGCATCTTCACTCACAACCTCTAATGCCTGGATTTCCACTAAATCTGCCAACCAGCGCTGAATAGCCGCTTGCATCGTGAATTGTAAAGCGGTTGCCAGTTCAGGACTGTTGGGTGCGAAGACTAACTGCATGAGTCCACTGCCGAAATCGGGTCGGTTCACTCGTTCGCCAGGGTTGGTAAACAGCAGTTGTTCGATCATGTCGCGAATGTGGTCTGGATCGTCGGTAGTGGCGGTGCGATTCCGGCTGTCGAAGTGAAACGGAAAGTCAATGTTCATTGGTTGTTTGTTATCTGTTGTTTGTTAATGCCGATAGCAACGAACCGGGGTATGAAAACGAATTCCTCACATCCCTTTAACCCGGATTTGGGTTACGAGGATATTGAGCGGCGTGCCAGTCGGTGTACAAATGGATTGGCTGTCTTGCAGTAACACAGGCATTCCCCCTGCCCGTACCCGCGTTGCAGCAGTGACCCATTGAGCAGTAACGCAGGGGGGACTGGGTACACTTGACAAAGTACAACCAGTTATGGTGTAGTTGCTGGACTGGGTGGCAATTGGCTGACCGCTTACTCGGACACGAGGGTTAGATATGATAGGTTGTGCTGGTCCAGCATGAGCGCACACAACTGTCGCACCGACATGAAGGAGGTATCCTGGCATCACATCACCTCCAATGCACCGTTGTTCACCGACACCTGATTAAGAGCGAGCTTGATGGTTGCCCCCTGCCCGTTGGTGACCTCAACCCCTGAAATATCCATCACAATCTTCATGCCCGTTGTGGTTTCAATGGTGATACCCCCCGCACCAGGCACATCACTTAGGGTGATGGTTGCAGTATCGGTCTTGAGGACTTTCGTTTCTGCGATCGCAGGTGTAGCTGGGAGTTCTCCCTGTGCCCAGAAGCAGCCCGTCCAAATGGGATAATCTGGGTCGCCATGTTCAAACTCAATCCACACCCAAGCATCGTTGGGCGGAATCAGGAACAACCCCACACCGTTTCCTGCATAAGGAACACTAGGCAGCGCCCAACCGCTTTCTTGGTCGCCCAACACATCTGAAACTTTAGCCCGCACTCGCCCCAACATTAAGGGGTCGCGGTTGTCGCTCACTACACCTCGATATTTGCCGTAAAAAGGAGGGCCTTGTCCGTTCATAAAAAGAAGGGTTGAAGGTTGAAGATTGAAGGTTGAAGGTTAAAAGTTGAAGGTTGAAGGTTGAAGGTTAAAAGTTGAAGATTGGTAGAATCGCCTGCTGCTTCGCCAACCGACGGAACGTCTGTACAAGGTTGAATGTTTTTAACTTTCCAACTTTCAACCTTCCAACTTTCAACCTTCCAACTTTCACCTTCCAACGTTCAACCTTTGAACTCTTCATGGCACCACCACCGGAGCTAACGGGCCAAGCCCTTCACGGGTGAGGGTGAAGTTTTGTTTGTATTCACCAGGCTGAATACGGTGTCTGACCTCTTTGACGTAATAGAAACCGTCATAACTTTGACCAACGCCCCGTACACCTACCAGTCGGCGCGATCGCAAAGCCCGACCGTAGCGCACGGCATCGATTTCCCCAGTAGCCGTCACCGCATCACTGGACTGTGTAGACGCTGATGCCGCCCGTAATCCGGCTTGGATTGGGTTAAGGTTAGCCGTATCCCGCGTTAAAGTTCTGCGTAATGGTCTAGCGGATTGCCTAGCTAGGGGAGGGCGCAACCCGCTGGCAACAGGAATAGGAATGGATAGCTTTGTAAACGGCTCAACGATGGTGACTTGGGGTTCAGCAGGCCCCAAGGCATTGAAACTGAACGTGATGGACGAGTCTACATTCGTTTCCGAGCCCATATTCATCGTCAGCGCGGGTTGAGGCAACCCCAGTCGATTTTCCCGCCCCCAGTAGGCAATACTAGAACCAGGGATAGTCGGCTCAATGTAAAAGACAAAGCTATTGCGTTGAGCTAACTGCTGAATGTAGGTTAGGTCAGTGCCTTGTTGAGTTGGGATACGCTCTACCTGGATGGGTACGTCAGTTGTGGGTGTGACAGTGGGTATTAAACCGTAGGTGGCATAAGCGGCAAGGAGCCGGGTAACGATGACAGAATCGGGTTGATTGGGATAGGTGGCATTCTTCTCCTCTAAATCCAGCTTCAAGCTGATATCCTCACCCGTAACAATGAGCCTTGATTCACCGGGCTGGTTGCTGGGAACGACTTGATGGTTGGTGATGATGCCGTCAATCAACACTTGGGGTAAGACACCCAGGATGACTGTAATAATGACGCGGTTGGGTGGGGTTAATAGACCACTTAGGAGTAACCCATAATCGAGAAGTGAATCTCTGCCGAGGCTGAACGTCATTTGGAAGCCGTCGCGATCGCGGTCTCGATTTGTGACTTCCACGCTAATCAGCGCATCGATTACTGAATAAGGCACAGGCAAGGGTACGGTAGCACCAATTGCCAATTGCAGACGGTTACCGAGAAGGTCGGGCATGATCAACCTCCTTGAATTAAGGGAATATTGATGCGCCGACCGAGTTCAGAAGTGAGTTCATCGGGGTGCATAGCGTTATTGGCATCGCACAAGCGCCAAAATTGTTCTGGATCGCCCAGGTAACGGGCGGTGATGTTATCAAGGCGATCGCTCTGAGTGACTGTATGCTCCGTTAAAATTGCTGTCGTTGCCAGAGGTAGGAAGCGACGGCGCAAGTAGACAATTTGCCGCCCATTGGGGGATACAAATTTTGCTGTTTCGATACCGTAATAACGACTGGTGACGGGAAACATTTCAAAAAACCTTCAATGAAAAGCCAATATTTGCAGCGCTGTTGAATGTATTGGTTGTAGCTGTAATCTCTTTGGCAATTTGATGGGCTAAAAAGATTGGGTAGCCAGGGTTAGTTATTTTCAAATCGGCGTAGCTGAGGACTTGTAGGCTTAGGTCAACTTTGGCGCGAATGGGATTGAGCAGCGTATCGTAAGCTTCTTCAGTAATGCTGAAGCTGGTAAGGCGCACGGGGAGAACTCGTTGCGGCCCCCAAACAAACAAAGTCATGGGGGCTTCGACTGGGGTAATCTCTAAAAATCCACCTTGAGCTAATGCCGCATTGGCAATCACGGTGCTGCTTTTGGGATAGAGC
>CBKWLJ010000016.1:0-41678 GCA_966675205.1 uncultured bacterium | reverse complement strand
TTGTTTCAAGTAGGTCATAGAAAGTAAAATCTCAAAGGTAGAAGATAATTGCAACGCAAAGAGACAAAATCCTTGCTGCGTCTGCTTGATTTGGGGTTAAGAAACTTTCCCAATCACTCCTGCGGATTGATGAGTTAATACACTTTGAATAATGTTGAGCAGAGTGTGACGGGAGTTGTCGCTGCTTTGGGGATAAAGCACCCAACTGCTAATTGGGGCAGGTTGATAGCTGAGTTGATAGCACCGTCCTATTTCTCCTCTTGCCAAGGGGGGACTAACGGGGATGATAGTCCAGATCGGTTTCTTGGCTCGTTTGCGGAGGCTGTAACCCCGTTTCTTTAATGCTGTGCGAATGGCTGCCACTTCTTGAGCAACACGTAGGGCTTCACTGGCTGTAGATTTCCTCATAGCTGGCTCATCGGGACTGTAGATACCCTAATTGAAGAGGAGCCCCTAAAAACAGCGCCATCTGCCATTGACTTTTTTTATTTATTATGCATTTAAAGGACTGCTAGAAAAAACCTATATTGGCGTGGCACACTACTACTTTCTAATCGCTACTGACTACAGTTTGTGGGCACATTAAGTTAATCAATTTTGCAGGAATCTCCTCGAAATGCTCTAGGAAGAAGTCCATGATTGCTAAATGGCGCAAATCAGCAGGATGGGGGCGGTGATAGTTACGGCCTCTACTGAACCAGCGCTGAACAGTTGATGTAGACCGAGAGCAAATAGCAGCAAGTTGAGCGTAACTCACCGACCATTTGGCATAAAACTTCTTTGGCGTTAATCCCAGTTGACATTGACTGTAGAGTGCAATGATATCTAGCTCTCGTTGAGTCAAGGTGCGGGGAGTTGTTGTTTGTTTGTCTCCAAAGTATTGTCCACCAGAAGTGCGTAGGGATTTGTGGATGAACACGAAAGTGTTGTAAGGCGCGTGCCATCGATTTGGATTGTCTTGGGAAGTCTGCCTGAAGGGTGGAGCTTCGGCTGATGGGGGTGAGGGGGAAAACGTTGCAAAATTGTTGGAGTTAAATAGAGGGAGTTCTGACACAGGGGAGGCAAAAGAGTGAGTTTCGCAATGGGTAGAACAAGCTTGGGCTGAGTTTTCTTCGTTAGGTTCCAAATCATCTTCCCAGGCGGTATCGGTTATTGTCCAAGCTGCACTAGGAGAGTCTGAATCGAGCCAAATCAAGTAACACATTGCCCACTGGCCCTGATGTCGAGCATAAAAACGCCCGATAACGATTCCCCAGTCTGTGGTGTTGCACAGGGAGCGCCACCGGACGCGATCGCGTTCTTGATAACGGGGTTTAATGTCTTGGGGGAAGTTTGTCAATGGGTTACAATCTTCTGCCTTGAGTTGAGAGTTTGAAGCGGAACCGTTAGTATTTTCTCCTTTTCCCTTTCCCCTTTGACCTTGTCCCTGCACTTCAGTTAAGGGTGGCAAAATTTCCAAGTAGGTGGGATCACAAATAACGTGAGAGTCACCATAACGAATGGCATTCAGGTAACTAGCGATCAGTTTGCCGTTAAGGCTATGGGTTAAACGTTCAATGAGAATTGCTGCTAAGCGATCGAGTTCATGTTCCTCTAGATGCATCAACTGAGCATTAAAATCAGCATCTATGTACTGACTGACCTGCAATAACAGTTGTGTAATGCCGAAATCATCTAAAGCTTGCTGATAAGCCTGGGAACAGTCGCTTTTTTCGCTCACAGTTTTTACCATAATGATAGTCTCCTTATATTAGGGAGCCAGAAGCCAGCGGGAAGCGTAGGAAACTTAACGGCTGGCTTCTGTTTTTTAACGAAAGTGAAAAGGAAATCTCCTCAGATTTAGGATGGTTGCGCTTCTCTGGCGCGACCTAATTTTGTAGTGCGTTTATAGCGCCATTTATAGGGTACGCCAAAAATAACTGAGTTGCAACATTGTCACAAAGCTGTTCATTTTAGACTGAATCTTGCTTTCTGCCTCCTATATAAAAGCCATTCCCTAAAAACCACATACACAACACCCCCTCACCGATAAAAAAGGCAAGGGGGGTCAATATTAAGCTCGAATTCTGATTGGATCGAGATTTAGATTTTTATAGCTAAAAACAAATGGTTAAACAATTTCCACCAATTGAATATCAAATGTCAGATCATGTCCAGCGAGAGGATGATTGGCATCTAAGGTTACGGTTGAATCGTTAACCTCTGTGATGTATACGGGAATCATTTGCCCGTTCGGTTGCCTAACTTGTAGTTGTTGACCCACTTCGGGTTCTAAGTCGGCAGGCAGTTGTTGCTTATTCACTGCAACGACCATTTCTTCTCGATAGGGACCATAGGCTTCTGTCATGGGAATTTTTTCAGTTTTGCTTTCCCCTGGAGCCATACCGAGAACAGCATTATCAAAACCAGGAATCACTTGTCCGCTACTGAGCGTAAATTCTAAAGGCTCACGGTTAACGGAGGAGTCGAAGACTGTACCATCATCTAATTTTCCGGTGTAGTGAATCTTGACAGTGTCGCCAGATTTAGCTTGTGCCATTGCGATTGTCCTCTAGACAGTATCAACTTCTCTAGATTAACAACTAGAGGCGTTTTAGTTGCATTGATGTTGTAGACGGGGGATTTGGCGAGAAGATGAGTTCATGAATCACCTGGTAAGGTTATCACATGGGTGAAGTTCCCTAAAAGGGTTTGACTCATGCTGGCGTTTAATAGTACTTATAGAATTTTTATTTTTGAAGAGGATAATTTTGATTTTATATTTAACTTGCTGATCGTGGGTAGGCTTACCGCCTTATCCCTTAAGGGTTTGAGTACTTGCGATCGCACTACCGGGAAGAGGAATAGTTGAGTGTTATGCTCAATAGCATTTGTTCTCTATCTCGCAATTCAATCTTGCGGTTGATTTCATCCCCCACAAGTAATATGCTAGAGTAGAGCGATGTAATACAAGCGTATAACAGTTGAAATAAAATCGACTCTTTTTGTTTCCAAATTTACTTTGAAACCTATCAAAATCTCATAAACTTGAAAGCTGTTAATCTGAGTGACTTATTAATTTTTAGGAAGTTTTAGCCCTATTTTTATGAGAGAGTTGTTGACTCAAATTTCCTATACAATATTAAATCCTTCTCTAGGAAGAGTAGAGCCAACAATAGAAGAGGCGGGATAAGAAACTAGAGGGCAGCTTTGTGCGGACTTAATCTAATGCTCGTTAGCTTCTTAATCAAACAATGCAAAAGTGTCTCGCCATAGATTCCTCCCTAACGCCAGAACTGTTTAATTCATTTTTGGAATATGCGCCCGTTGCCGTTGCTATGTTCGATCACCAAATGCGCTACTTGCTCACGAGTCGGCAATGGCTGAGTGACTACGGTTTAGAAAACCAGAACATCATCGGGCGTTCTCACTACGAGGTTTTTCCGAACTTACCGCACCATTGGCGAGAAATCTATCAACGCTGTTTGGCAGGAACTGTAGAGCAATGCGATAGCGATTGTCTCGTGCAACCCGACGGCACCCAGAAATGGATAAAGTGGGAGGTTCGCCCTTGGCAGCATCCAACGGGAGAAGTCGGGGGCTTAATTGTATTCACAGAATTCATTAAGTCTGCATTATTGACAGAAGAGACATTAAGCTGTGCAGATATAGCAGTGGCATTGCAACAACTGCAAAGGGAAATAGGCGATCGCCAACGCACAGAAGAAGCTTTAAGCTCGAGTGAGGCTCGCTTTCAAAAGCTAGCTGCTAATATGCCAGGAGCAATTTATCAATTCCTATTGCGTCCTGATGGGTCTAAGGCAATCATTTATATTAGTTCTGGTTGCCGTGACCTTTACGAATTAGAACCAGAAGAAATCCAAGCCGATTATCAACGCCTCTGGGCTTTAATTCATCCCGATGATTTGGCCGCTTTACAGCAATCCATTTTTACTTCAGCCGAAACATTAAAACCCCGAAATCATGAGGCCCGCATCATCACTCCTTCGGGAAAATTGAAGTGGATTCAGTCAGTTGCGCGTCCCGAAAAATTAGAAGGGGGAGAAATACTTTGGGATGGATTGCTGTTGGACATCACCAAGCGTAAGCACGCGGAGGCGCAGTTACAGCAATATCAGGAACATTTAGAAGAGCTAGTGTTGGAAAGAACGGCGGCACTCACTCAAGCCAACCAACAACTCCAACAAGAAATTATAGAACGCAAACGCACCCAGGAAGCACTCCAAGAAAGCCAAATTCGTCTGAAATTACTCAACCGCATTGCGACGAATTTGAATTCAGGACTATCGGTTGAGCAAGTGATTGAAGATACGGTGAAACGGGTTAGCGAATGTTTCCAAACGCTGCGAGTCGCTTACTCAGTTCTAGATAACCAAGGGAACTTGGCGGTGATTCATGCCATTGAACCCCCTGGAATGATGCCACTCCAAGGCTTAGTCGCCAACCTTAACATTGCACCCGACTATCTCGATGCCTTACACCAGGAGAAGATGGTTGTAATTGAGGACGTGTCCCAAGACAGGCGGATGGCACCCTTAAGTGCCGCCATGTTGGCTGGAGGGACTCAAGCTGTTTTGGATGTGGCGTTGCAACACTCGGAACAATTAGTCGGTTTGCTGTGCTTTGACGCGCCAGAACCTCACCAATGGAGTGAACACGAGATTGCCACCCTCAAACAAATTGGTGAGTCTTTAGCTATTGCTATCAAAAAAACCCGTGCACAGCAAGAGCGTCAGCAGGCAGAGGAAGCGTTGCGAGAATCCGAAGCGAAGTATCGCCACCTTGCCAAGCGGGAAATGATTCTCAATCGTCTTGCCAATCAAATTCGCAACTCCCTTGATCTCCATACTATCCAACAAACTTTGGTGGATGAGATTCAGGAATTGCTACAACTTGATCGTTGTCATATTGCTTGGTATCGCCCCCAATTTACACCACCGGATTGGGAAGTTGTGACGGAAGCCAAAGCCGGGAATTTGTCCAGTCATCTGGGTTGCTACCCCTCTACTGAAATTGGTTCTGTTGCCGAGAAACTACTGCGACTAGAACTGATTCGAGAAGATGCAGTAGAAACCCTGATCGATTCGGTGAGGCGGGAGTTCTTACTGAGCTTGGGTTACAAGGCGATTTTAGCGCTCCCCATTCAAACTCAAGCGGGGGAGGTAATTATTCTCAGTTGTATTTACTGTAGCACCTCGCGTCAGTGGACAGATGATGAAGTAGAACTGCTACAAGCGGTTATGGCTCAGTTAGCGATCGCAATTACCCATGCAGAACTCTACGAAAAAACCCGCACCAAAGCTCAAGAGTTAGAGCAAGCCTTAGACGAACTCCGACGCACCCAAAGCCAGTTGGTACAAACAGAAAAAATGTCCTCCCTCGGTCAACTCGTTGCCGGTATTGCCCATGAAATTAACAACCCCGTAAGCTTCATCTACGGGAATGTGGGTCATGCCAGTGACTATATCCAAGACTTACTGCGTCTTTTGGAACGCTACCGAGCAACGTATGAGTCAACAATTGAAATTGAAGACTTGGCTGAAGAAATCGAACTGGATTTTTTAGTTGAAGACTTGCCCAAAATTCTCGATTCAATGGCAGTGGGAGCAACTCGGATTCAGGAAATTGTAAGAAGTTTGCGAACCTTCTCCCGTGTCGATGAATCCGAACGCAAACCTATTAATCTGCATGAAGATATCGATAATACCCTACTGATTTTAGGACATCGATTGAAAGCCACAGCAGGGCATCCGCAGATTGAGTTGATTAAAGAGTATGGCAACTTACCTCTCGTCGAGTGTTATGCCGGACTGATGAATCAAGTCTTTATGAATCTGTTGAGTAATGCGATCGATACTTTAGAAGAAAGAAATCAGCAGGTTAATACAGACAACATAGGAGAGAATCGCTTTAATCCAGAAATTACTATCAAAACGCGAATCGTTGACTCGAATTGGGCCAGTATTACCATTACCGATAATGGACTTGGGATTCCAGCCGATGTGCTTCCCAAGATTTTTGACCTTTTTTTTACCACCAAACCCATTGGCAAAGGGACGGGATTGGGACTCGCGATTAGTTATCAAATAATCGTGGAAAAACATGGAGGGCGTTTGCACTGTCATTCTGTACCAGGAAAGGGGACGGAATTTGTAATTGAAATTCCCATCAAGATGATGAATAAAAATTAGAAATAATAGCCAAATTGCTTGATTGCATCTTGTATTTGTAGGGGCACGGCAATGCCGTGCCCTTATCCTTGATGCAGGATTATTTGTCGCAAGCAGATTTGCGATCGCTCTTTTCGATACTTTTTTCTGCACGTTGAGCTTTGAAAATTAACTCAATGCCTTGGGCGAGCATCGACGGGATAACATCTAGTGGAGACTTGCCTGATAGCACATCGAAATTACCCTTCACACCGATGAGTGCGGCTTGCGCGACGAACGAAACAGCAATGATTCGCTGTAAAAACTTGCGCTGTTTTTCTTGACTTTTGTCGCTTTTTGTAAATTGCGTCTCATTAGTCGATTTGCTTGGCTCCGAATTGGTCATCGTGAGAACCTTGAATTGTTGTTGAATCAAGGCTCTCTTTGGTGTTCTACCCCAAAGCTAGAGCGATCGCGGAACTGTTGGAAGTCTTTATAGATAAGGGTTAGAGTAAGTTTGGGGTAGATCGTTAATTTGAAATAACCCAAACTTTTTTGGAACTGACTAAACTTCGCTCATGAGCCAACCAACCCAAGGGCCAGTTTTGAAAGAGCGCGTGTGGCGCTTTATCGAAGCATTGCTGACTTGTGCTGAGGATTCGCCTAACTTTGATGTTGGTTGGGAAACAGATAAAAACACTGGTAGACCTAATTTGGTAGTAAAAACAAAGCGGAGATTCCTCGAAAATCTGGCGCAGTTAAAAAAGCAGGAACTCACCGACGTTATCAAAAGCCTGGAAAAGCTACAAATTTGGGACGACAGACGCCTTAGACGAGGGAAAGGCTCAGAAATTGGGTCTTTCGCGCTCAAGCTTTGGAGTACAGACGTGCAAAGAAATTGGGAGCCATTTGAGCAGGTATGGAAAGGTAGTAGGACAGAAAAATCAAAAGCTTTAGAGGCGACTTACAACAAATCAAAGGATAGTGCTGAAGCTTCACAGTCTGAGATTGACTGGCGTGATATCTGCCGCACGATGTTGGAAAAGCAGAAGCAGCTAACTACTAATCGGTTGATGCGTGCGGATGAGATGCTATTTGATATCGATCGCATTCGTGTGGATTTGGCGTTAGTCGAACGCAAGCAGACAGACAAGCAGAGTGAGGATGATAATCCTGCGCGCTCGCACTTGTACAAGCCAGACTACGAAGAAACCCAAAAGCTTGAGTACGAAGAGTTTCTTACCAAAGTCCTGAAATCAGAGCAAAGCAAGAAAGTTGCAATCATTGGCGAACCAGGCGCGGGTAAAACGACTCTCCTGCAACGAATTGCGTTCTGGATATTGGAGAATACTGATGATGTAGCGATTTGGATACCACTGGGGAATTTTCCGAATTCTGCGCCAAATTTCAAAGACTATCTTCTCAATAATTGGCTAGAAGATGCCATCTTTAGCGTCACACCGAAAATTGAGGATGAGTTTAAAGAACTATTGAAGGCGGGTAAGGTGTGGCTGCTGCTAGATGGTGTGGATGAGATGGCGGCTAAATCGGGGAGTCCTCTCACAGTCATTGCTAACCGGATTGTAGGTTGGTGCTGCTGCTTGCGTGTAGTGCTAACCTGTCGGCTGAATGTCTGGGAAGCAAATCCCTATTCTCTAAACGGCTTTCAAACCTATCGCACGTTGGAGTTTAGCCAAGAGAAAGTTGAGGAGTTTATCGAGGCTTGTTTCCAAAACCGTAGGGGCGACACATGTGTCGCCCCTACACTGGGTATTCAGTTGCAGCAGGCGTTAAACCAACCTGGAAAAGAGCGAATTAAGGATTTGGTCAGAAATCCCCTGCGGTTGGCGCTGTTGTGTTCGACTTGGCATTTGTGGGAGGGAAAGTTACCGGATACTAAGGCTGAACTTTACCAGCAGTTTGTCGAGGAAGTCTACAGGTGGCAAGACAAAGAAAAAGAAGTTTCTACAATAACACCTGAAGAGAGAGAGCAATTAAATGCCAAGCTGAAAGAGTTAGCTGTCGCAGCAATTGATAATGAAACGAATCGATTTTGTCTGCGGCAGAAGTTTGTTGAGGGTGTTTTTGGGGATAGTGTTCTGTTCCGATTGGCACTCGACGTTGGTTGGCTCAATCAAGTTGGTGTAGACGCTAAAAATCCTCATCAACCTGTCTACGCTTTCTTCCATCCTACGTTTCAGGAATATTTTGCAGCGCTGGCGATTCCCGATTGGGACTTTTTCCTACCCCGCGCCCACGACAACCATAATCCTAAGCCAGTCTCAGAGAGATACCGCATTTTTGAGCCGCAGTGGAAAGAGGTGATTTTGCTGTGGCTGGGGCGAGAGGATGTGACCAAGGAGCAGAAGGAGAGTTTTCTCAAGGCTTTGGTAGAGTTTGAGGATGGATGCAGCAATTTTTATAAGTATCGAGCCTATTTTTTAGCAGCGGTCGGAATTGCAGAGTTTTGGGATTGTAAGCTTGCTGATGAAATTGTGGATCAGGTTCTCGAATGGGGATTTAGCTATTTGGAACCTGAACAAGTTAGAGAGACAGCAAAGAAAGCACTAAAAGAGAGTAATCGTACCAAAACAATTAGCAAGCTGATTAACCTACTATGTCATAGCTTAGGTAATTACAGCCGTCTAGAAGCTGCTTTCGCCTTGGGGCAAATCGACTATAAAAATCAGAAAGCTATAGATGTTATGGTTGAGTTTCTAAACCCTAGTCATAATAATTTTCTTCGTTTGAAAGCTGCTGATAGTTTATTGGAAATCGATCCTAACAATGAGAAACTATTCAATGCGCTAATTGATGTATTCTATCAGACTAAGCCTCCAATTGTTACTTATCAGCTTCCATCTGGGCTGCAAATAGACTCAGTACAACTAGACGAGCATAATTCCCAGGATGCATTTATTTGTTATCGTGCTGCATATAAATTGTTAGGCATTGACCCAGAGAATCAAGAGGCATTCAATTTTATAGCGGCGTTTACATCTCTTGGGGAGGCTCAGTCTATCCTTGCACAAGCTACTGGTACTTTAAAACTAATTAATCCAGGAAATAAGAAAATTATTAATGTTGTCTCTCAGAAAGAGATAGACATGATGACCGAATTATTAAATAGCGAGGAGGAGCATCTAAAAGTTAATGCCGCAATCAAATTACTAGAAATCAACACTGGTAATTCGGAAGCTTTGAACGTCCTAATTAACCAGCTCCATATTGATCGAAGCTTATTATTTCGTTTGATAGCTGCTCAGTTTTTGTTAGAAAATATTGATACTCATAATCAGGAAGCTCTTGATATTTTAATTGACGGTGTTCGTCAAGGTGATAGGGTAGCGGCTAACAGCTTGATTAAAGTTGTCCAAGGTAACTTTTTCCAGATAGTAGTATCAAGCTTAAAAGACTACTTTACAAATCGAGTCTATCAAATCAATTCTACTTTCGATGAATGTGGTTACCAAGTCATCTGGCACTGCGCCCAAAACATGAGCTACCCAGCCTTCTATCAAGCTTGGCACCCGCAAGAAGAAGTAGAGAAGACAACTACTTCCGACAGCCAAAGCCTCAACTAAGCTGACTTACGCCAAAGCCTTCAGAGTGCGATCGCCAACGACCCCCAGCTAAGCCAAATTATCCACCTAATTTGCATCGACGGCAGCCAATTCATCGACCCTGATCGCCCCGCCGCCGAAATATACGACCAGATGCTTGATCAGAACTGCCCAGAGTGCGATAGAGTACCCGAAACAATGCCAGCACTCAAGCTGTATTGGAACTCCCTCAAGCGCAAAAGCGATAAGGGCGTGGTTTTGGTGTTTTATGCATCTTCCACTGACACCACATTAGCTGAGGGCACGGCGACGCTAAGCCCCTACAGCGAGACATTCCTCTCACATTTAAGCAAGTTCGGGGAGAGAATTTGTGTTATCACCCACCAACCCTTTAATCACATCCGCCTGAAATTTTTCACATCCAGTCATGTGATAGAAGATGTGAAGGACTGGATACGAACAATTGACTAACATCGATGCACGATTATCCTCGATTAGGGCACGACATTTCTAACGTTAGCTTGGCGGTTAAAACCGCAGCTATACAACCAAAACCCGCCTGCACGGGTTACAAGAATCTTGATGAAAGCTCTTAGTCCGCGACGCAGATTTGATTTTGATAGACGCCATTTTCAAGATGTTGTATGCGAATCAAAAAAGTTACAGCCTGCTCAATTTACCAATATCTTTTAGCTCCCTAACTCCCCCATTAACGCAGGTGGAAATCATCTTGCTCCCCTCCCCGCTGCGGGGAGGGGCTGGGGGAGGGGTCATACCCTTTGCCAATTCACCAACCGTATCTTTTCGATCGCAACAACTTAGCAAGAAAAATCCCTAAAATACGGGAATAGTCGGGAATCCTTCAACTCTCGCGATCGCAACCCACTCATCCCATGAATGCTCCTAAACTCCAATGGCAAGTCTCGCCACCGCCGGAAATCCCCCAAGAGTTTATTGAAGTCGTAAAACACCACACCCCAGCCTCTCAGGGGCGTCATGCGGCCCAATTACTATGGCAACGGGGAATCCGTGATGTGGAGCAACTCCCCGGTTTCCTCAACCCAGACTGTTACCAACCTGCTAATCCCTTTGAATTTGGGCAGGAAATGCACTGGGCAGTGGAACGTTTACAACAAGCTTGCCGAAGCGGTGAAATGGTAGCCATTTGGGGAGACTTTGATGCGGATGGCATCACTTCAACGGCTGTGCTTTGGGATGGATTAGGGCAATTTTTACCTCAAGAATGGCAACTCATTTATTACATTCCCAACCGCCTCACCGAATCTCACGGCCTCAATATTCAGGGCATTGATGCCTTACAAAAACAAGGTTGTCGTTTAATCGTTACCTGCGATACGGGCAGCACAAACTTGCAAGAAATTGAGTATGCTCAAACACTAGGGATTGATATTATTGTCACCGACCATCACACCCTCCCCTCAGAACGTCCCCCAGTTACAGCCATTATCAACCCGCGCTATTTTTCTCGGGAACATCCCCTGTTTCATCTTTCAGGAGTTGCGGTTGCTTACAAATTAGTAGAAGCCCTCTACCAAACCTTACCCGATGTCCCCGAAAAACCATTAGCATCCTTGTTGGATTTAGTTGCTATTGGTTTAATTGCTGACTTGGTGCAACTGAGTGGAGATTGCCGCTACCTCGCACAACGGGGAATTGTCCAACTGCAACAGCAACTAAAAACTCGCACTCGTCCCGGTGTAGCGCGGTTGTTGGAATTGTGTCAGCGCAGTGGCGATCGCCCCACCGATATTTCCTTCGGACTTGGCCCTAGAATTAATGCCGTTAGCCGCATTCAAGGGGATGCATCTTTTTGTGTGGAATTACTCACCAGTGCGGATGAAAAGCGCTGTGAAGAACTCGCCTTCGCCACCGAACTCGCCAACACCCGCCGTAAGTCCTTGCAAAAAGACGTTACCCAGCAAGTTAAACGCAAATTAGAGCAAATTGACTTATCTACCACCAGTGTAATCGTTTTAGAAGACCCCCAATGGCCGGCTGGTGTCTTAGGTTTAGTAGCAGGCCAAATTGCCCAAGAATACGGACGCCCGACGATTTTGTTGAGTACGGAGATGGGGGAAGGGGGAGATGAGGACACGGGGACGCGGGGACGCGGGGACGCGGAGAATTCTTTAGAACAACTATCCGCTTCTTCATCCCAACCCCTCATGGCTAGAGGTTCGGCTCGTTCTGTGAATAATATTGACTTGTACCAATTGGTGAAGTCGCAAGAACACCTCCTCCACCGCTTTGGAGGACATCCTTTTGCCGCAGGGTTGAGTTTACCCGTTGAAAATATTCCCTTATTTACAGAAGCGATTAATCAACAATTACGGCAACAAATGGCATCTACTGGGGCTTTGATGATGCCTGTAATCCAAGCGGATTTAATTGTTACAGTAGCCGAGTTGGGGAAAGAACTGTTCCATGAACTCAAACTGCTCGAACCCTGCGGGATGGGAAATCCTGTCCCGAAATTACTGATTCAAAACTGCTGGTTTGAGGAAGTCTCGAATTACAATACTCGCGACTTTAAAGGGCAAAAAGTCCAATACATCAAAACCGAGTTTGAACTTTGGGACGACTCCAGTAATACTGGATTTCCAGGCCTTTGGTGGGGACATTATCGAGATGAAGTGCCCAAGGGGAGATGTGATGCCATTGTTGAACTAGACTACAACAATTACAAAAAACGCCCCGAAGTGCGATTAGTCGCCGTGCGTTCTGGTGTTGACTCCTCCTCCTTTAATATCCCCATCCAGTTAAATTGGATTTTAGACTGGCGGAGTGAAGAGTTGAAAGTTAGTAAGTTGAAGGTTGAAAGTTGTAAAGAGTTGAAAGTTAACAAGTTGAAGGTTGAAAGTTGCGATGAAACGCTTCAACTGTCTACTCTACCCTACCTTTCGGAAACCAACTTACCGAACGAGAACATCAACGACGAACAACCTTCAACCCCATCCAACTTTCAACCTTCTAACCTTCAACCTTCAACCCCAACCAACCTTCAACCCTCTAATCCTCTCATCGTTAGCGAATGTCCAACGAGCTGGGATGAGTTGCAAGTGTGGTTTCGACGAGCGATCGCATCAGAGCGGCCTTTAGCGATCGCATATCCCCCTCCTCGTCAACTCCCCCCGCAGGAAATCTGGAAACAGTTAGTGGGAATTGCTAAATTCCTCAGCCGCACGAATCAAACGGCGACACTGGCACAACTACAAGAAAAGCTAGATTTAAGCGATCGCACCCTTCATATCGGCCTCAATGCTCTTGCTCCGCTTGGGTTTGAGGTGAAACACTTAAACTACAGTGTTGCCATAAGCTGGAACCCCGATTCTGAAGGCAATAGCTCTACTGCGAGTGATGCCACTCAGAAGTTTCTAGCCGCCGTTGGAGAAGAACAGTTTTTACGTCAGTACTTCTACCATGTTCCCCTTTCCACCATTCAAGCCCAAGCGTGGCAAACAACGATGAACGAACGACTATTAGCTTGACAAAAACCAAAAATCGTGCATACCTAAGCTTTTTTGACTCGCTCCAGTGCCTGTTCCAAATCCGATAACTGGACAGCACCATTGAACGCTTCGCTGTTCATCACCAAGAAAGGAGTGCCTTGAAGTCCCAATGTTTCAGCTAATCGAATATCCTCCTCAATTGCAGCATCAGCGTTTTTGCGATCGCGATTAAATTTCTCCAAATCTAGATTGAGGCTTTTAGCCGTAGCCAGGTAAAACTCCTCACCTAACTTATCTTGCTGGGAAAACAGAGCATCATGGTACTCCCAGAATTTCCCTTGCTGTCCGGCCGCCCAAGACGCTTTAGCCGCAGGCATGGCTTCGGGATGAATCGAAGTGAGGGGGAAATGCTTATAAACTAAGGTAACTTCATTCCCATGTTTTGCCATGAACTGTTTAATAGTTTTATGAGCCTCAGCACAGTAGGGGCATTGAAAGTCAGAAAATTCTACCAGTACGATATTTGAATCACTTGCACCCGTCGTGGGAGACTGACGAATCACAGCCTTGGGAGTAGTTTCTAGAGCCTTTAAAAAAGCCTGCCGTACCTGTTGGAGTTGCGCTTGTTGTTTCTGTTCGTATGCCTGAACCGATTCCAGAATCACTTCCGGGTGGTTGCGGATAATCTGCAAAACTTGTTCTTCTAATTGAGGACTAACTTGAGGAGCAGCTTGTGCAGGAAGTGCCCAAGTTAGCAGCGCTAGGCACAACAGCAGCAAAGCTGTACATTTTGAAGCTCTCTTCATCAAGGCTCGGAGCCTAATTAAGGTGCATTGCGAAAACTGCACTGGATACATAAATTACCCTGTAAATTGCTGACACCAACCAATTTACTTTCCTTGCCCGATAACTGCACTCCTATACGATAGAAGGGTAGCTACAAGACCTACCCCAACCAACCCATCAATTTTGGTACCTGTTGGGGCACCCCTTGTGGGTGCCCTCTCTGGTGGGTGCCCTCTCTGGTGGGTACCCTCTCTGGTGGGTGCCCTCTCACGGCATCAAGGTAGGCACAAGGCCTACTCCCTACCACACCCATCAATTATGCAAATGGGGGTGTCTTTTACCTATGAATCGAATTTTCAGAATCTTGTGTCCAACGGAGCGGATTGTTAGCAATGTATTGCCGAACGGCGTTTAATCCATCTTGATCACGAATGATGCGCTCGTAGTAATTGCGTAACCATAATTTACCTGGAAACGGAGACCAATGCTGTTGTTTAACACCGATCACATATTGGTGAGTTGTAATCGATTTGAATGCGCCGACAATTTCCCCCAACGTTTGGACACAACCATCCGTAGGGGTACCCCTCGTGGGTACCCTCACCGTTGTGTATCCCCCCACAGGAGGTGATTTGGGGATGTCGCCATCCGCAGGAATTGGGTTAAGATTATCGCCCCCAGTAATTACAATAATTCCATGCACATGATTTGGCATTACCACAAATGCATCCATCAAAATTTGAGGAAAACGATCAGGTAATTGTTGCCAAACAGTTTCTACCATTTGTCCGGCTACATTCTGAATCATCCTCCCATCAGCAACCTCACCGAACAAACACAGGCGATTTTGCGTGCAAATAGTGACGAAGTAAGCACCTGCCTGGGAATAGTCGTATCCTGGCAGTCGAATAGAGCGGCGGTGGTGAATATTAGGGTTGTATTTCATGCAAGAGCAATGGTCATCAAGAGCGATGCTAAATTACTAAAAAGTTACCGCTACTCATACTTGATTTCCCACTGAAATTTCACTGAAAAAATTATCTCTAGCTTCCTCAAAAATTCCCTAAATATACGGTGGCATAAAAAAGGAAGTAGTGGATTTATAGTGCTAACAGGTTGTACTACTGAGCAAAAGCAATGATAAAAAAAGGTTTAATTTCTAGCGTACTGGTGGCAGGTTATGTATTAGGAGCCGCGAGCCTGTCTAAATTACTGCTACCTCTACCAGCGATCGCTCAAACCCCAGCCGCTGACGAACTGTACTACACCTTTTTTGACAAAAAAATTCCGCTCAGTGTTCGCTCAGATGCGATCGCAGTTGCCTTTAAACCCGTCGGCAGAGTACGCGGCAGCAGTTCGTCTACCCCCCTTCACCTGAGATTGCAGCAAGACTTGCAAAAAGGTGCAGGCAATACTCGCGGCAGCACCCGTAGCTCGACTTTAGCAGTAGAAGTTAACCCCTTAGCAGAAGGCTATGCTTTAGTGCGTTTGCCCTCGCAAACTCGTTCTAGAGTTTCAGATTTACAGCAACAAATTCAGCAGCGAGACTATGTAGAAACCACACTCCCCGTACTCATGCGCCGTGAGGCTCAATCATCAGTACGAGGTTATCGGGATGAATCCGTGATGATACTCCCCAATGAAATTATTATTAGTTTTAAGCCAGAAGTTGCCGCGACTGAGAAACAACGAATTCTCAGCAAAAATAACCTAGAGATTCTCCGACAGCTTCGCTTTACCCAAAATCGCTATGTAGTTCGCTCAAAAACAGCATCAGGAACCGCAATTCTTGGTGTTGCTAATCAGCTCAACTCATTATCTAGTGTAGAATCAGCAACTCCAAATTTTATTCAAACGCTCCCAAAGCAAAATCGTTTGCGCGTTGTCAATCCGGCGAATCCTTTAGCATCACCCTCAATCCTCCCGTTGTACCCAAACATCAGCCAAGCTCCACAAATTCGTAAAACTAGCATTCAATCCCCCCTACTCGCGCTTCAGTGGCATCTCAATAGCACCATTGCCGCCACTTGTTTAAATCAGCCGAATAAAGAGGATGAATCTGTTGTTGATTCTTTGTGGAAGTGTTCGAGTTCTCTCGCTCCTTCAACCTTAAAAACTTCATCATCCCTAACAAGAACGGATATCGGAGCAACAGAAGCTTGGCAAAAAAGTAACCAAGGGAAAGGTGTTGTTGTGGCGGTGTTAGATAGTTTGATTCAGTGGGATCATCCTGACTTAATTAACAATTTATACACCGTGGGCAATGTACCTGATAAACTTCCTGGTGAAAAACACGGCTGGGATTTTGTTGAAAATGATGCGGATACTCGCATTAGTAAAAATGAACTGGTAGTCCTCTCAGAAAAATTTCAAGATACCTTTGAATTGACAGATGCTGGGTTATTGAAGTTGTATCCCAAAACCGCTGAGTGGATAGCAACAGAAAATCCGGATTATTCCAAAGAGCAAATTGCTAATTTCGCCCGTTATATTTTGAGGAATCAAGATGTTGTGGGTGAATTTCACGGCACAATGGTAGCGGGAGTGGTTGCTGCTCAACCGCCGGGAGAGCGAGGTGTGATGGGTGTTGCACCCCTGGCTCAGATTTTACCCGTCCGGATTTCGGGTTTGGGAGATGGGGCGGCGACTGACACGATGGTGCAAGCGATCGCATATGCTGCAAGTCGAGGTGTAGATGTGATCAATATCAGCTTTGGCAGCAAGCTACCCCTCCCGGAAGTGGTGAGTGAGGTGAATCGAGTATTGCAAGCCAATCCTAACCTCGTGATAGTTGCTTCAGCTGGCAATAATAATGAAGGTTCGCTAATGTTTCCCGCCGCTATTCCGGGAGTAATCTCTGTGGGTGCAACTAATCTAGCGGGTAAGCGTGCACGTTACAGTAACTATGGCAAGGAACCTTTGTTGGGACAAGGGCTGACGGTGGTAGCACCGGGAGGAGATACTTCTTCTCCTCTATTCGTTGGTGGGATTTTGACGACAGGCGGTACTTGGTTGGATGGCTTCTGGGAGGGAATGTCAGAACCGGACTTTCGTTGGGGCCCGGTGTTGGATAATAAAGGGGCTCATGTTTGGGTACATGGCACCTCGTTTTCTGCTCCTGCTGTAGCGGGAGTGGTGGCGTTGATGAAGGGAGAAGACCCAAAGCGTCTTCTAGATCGCGATCGCTTAGTGGCTATACTGCAACAAACAGCTTCGTATAAAGGCCTGAGTGTTGCAGTAGATGAAGAAAAGCTCTTTAACGCTGAGCAAACCAAGGATGTAGAGCTGAGTTCCCTCACCGTACAACAATACTTTTTTGGGAGTGGCATGGTGAATGCGAATGCTGCGATCGCAAAAGTCAAACAATCACGCCAACGTTAATTCTTTCCTGGTAAGTTGGCTAAGATATAAAGACAGGGAAAGTCAGGGAAGTTCCTGGGAGCAAGAAAACTAAGTTGTTTCGTCCTCAGTTCAAACCCAAATTTTTGGTCAACTCAATAGAGATTCAGCTTCTGTTTATCTTGGCATCTGAAACCGGAGATACGCCAAGCCTCCAAATCAACAGCAGCTAGTGGCACTACCTTCACGCATTTCGGTTGGATCACCTGGCTCACCAGTACCCCAGCCAAGCTACGAATGAGATCTAAACCTGTCTTCAAGGCAGATTCTCGATTTCCAGGCTTGCCCACCTCTTCTACAATATCCGTTTCTACCCAAATCCCATGAGCGCCGAAAAGAATCTGCGCCATCCACTTTGCTCGCGGCAAGTGGCTAGGGGATGTAATTAATTTAACTTTACGAACATTCCACTGTTCTAAAATTGGGATATTAAAGTAGAAGTTATCAAAAGTAGAATCGGCACACTTTTCTAACCAAACTTGACGGATAGGAGCCTGTTCTCGTTGAAAAATCAGCAAAATGCAGGGATCGGTCGAGCCTTGAGAAATCAGGATTTGGGTTTCCGGATATTGTTTAGCTAATTGGGCAACATAGATCTCCCGATAAATGCTGCCCCCCAGTACAAAAAAAGCATCTACTGACTTTGATGCCGCTGTCTGCAAGTTCAAGCCGATAACCAGCAGCCAACTACTAAGGAGGATACCAACCATCAGTAGCCCCAAACTCAGCAATTTTCGCCACTTGGCTCGAACTTGATGCTGTAATTTAACCCGGTTGTATGGCATGAGTATACCTCGTTCGTTTCATCAGTGATGCTCAGACTTGTCTTCAGTCCTGAGCGATGCTGATGGGATCAACTGGAGAAAGCTCAGACACTCTCGTAAACTGGCACAGAATTAATCTAGCTCGGCAATTCAACTTGAGTATAGTTAGACTAATTCAGTATCATTCTGTTTAGCAGTCTCCACACTGCAAGGCGTCAGCTAAGTGTAGAATTCAAGCACCGGGTATCCCTGCACCTGCCCTATCCGAACAATAACTCTTGAGTTATATAGCGCCAACCTCGTTATAGCCATAATCCATGAACCAGTTTCCAAAGCACTTTCCTTGGCTCAAAGGCGTCTTCTTCACAGGAGCGATCGCAACAACCGCCACTTTGTCTCTACTAACACCAGTTGGAGGTCGCTCTGTTTTTGCCGCACTTCAGGATAGCCCCAAAAATGTTGTTGATGAAGTTTGGCAAATTGTTAACGAGGAATACGTAGATGGCACCTTTAATCAGGTGGATTGGCAAGCAACTCGGCAAAAATTGCTGAGCAAAAACTACACAACCAAAGAACAAGCCTACGTAGCAATTCGGGAAGCGCTCAAGCCGCTGAAAGACCCCTACACTCGCTTCATGGAGCCAGAACAATTCCAAGCCCTTACCAGCCAAACTTCTGGTGAACTTTCTGGTGTAGGTATTCGCCTGGAACTCAACGAAAAAACCAAAGCGCTACAAATTGTCTCACCGATTGAAAATTCTCCAGCCGATCAAGCCAACCTCAAACCCGGAGATAGAATTCTGGCGATTGACGGCAAACAAACCAAAGGGATGAATTTGGAAGAAGCATCCTCGATGATTCGTGGTGAGATAGGAACATCAGTAACGCTGCGAATTTCCCGTGATGGACGAGATCCCTTTGATGTTAAGCTCAAGCGAGCTCAAATTGAACTTCCCGCTGTTCATTACACCCTCAAATCAGAAGGTCAACTGCGAGTCGGCTATATTAATTTGAATGAATTTAGTGCCCACGCTCCTGAACAGATGAAGAAGGCTATCAAGGCGCTCGATCAGCAGAAAGCCAATGCTTATGTATTAGATTTGCGGGGAAATCCGGGAGGATTGCTCAATGCTAGTGTAGAAATTGCCCGGATGTGGATTGATGATGGGCTAATTGTTCGCACCGTAGACCGTAAAGGTGGGGATCAGAAGTTTTCAGCAAACAAAACAGCGATCAGTAAGCAACCGTTAGTTGTGCTAGTCGATGGCAATTCTGCCAGTGCCAGTGAAATCCTTGCAGGCGCACTGAGGGACAACAAACGGGCAAAAGTTGTTGGTAGTAAAACCTTTGGAAAAGCTGTTGTGCAGTCGGTGCATTCTTTATCAGATGGATCAGGATTGGCAGTAACGATTCAGCATTACTACCCGCCCAATGGGGAAGATATCAACCACAAGGGAATCATGCCCGATATCCCGCTTGAATTGTCACAAGCGCAAGCGCAACGTTTAGAAGTTGACCCATCATGGCGTGCTACCAATGATGACCCTCAATACAAGCAGGCGATCTCAACGCTAGCAACACAAAAGTTTGCCCAACCCAGTTTGGGTCAACCTCCCAAGCCGATGAGTATCCGAAATTAGATGAAACATGGGTTGAAAGTTAAAAGGTTGGCAAGTTGAAAGTTAAAAGGGTGAAAGTTAGATGCTCATGCAAAGCTCACAAGAAAACATGAACATCCCTAATCTAGGTTACGCGCCGCTGCACTAACAACCTACCCTTCACCGAATGGCTTTGCCGAACAACTTTCCAACCTTCAACCCTGATTTCCTAACTGCGTTATTAAATGGGTAATTTCTGGTAATATTATTTTTTTGATCGCAAGTTTGACCGCCCCTGTAGAACCAGGAATAGAGAAAACTAGCTTAGCTTGATAAACACCAGCAACAGCACGAGAAGCGATCGCCCGCGAACCGATTTCCTGGTAACTCAAGAAGCGAAACACTTCCCCAAACCCTGGCAAAGTCTTTTCTAACAATCTTTCCAAGGCATCGTAGGTGGTATCTCGCGGCGCGATGCCTGTGCCACCATTAAAGATGACCGCATCAACGTCTGAGCGTTCTCCTAGCGCTTGCAATTGAGATTGAATCTGCTCAGGTTCATCCTTGAGAATGGTATAAACGTTAACGGCGTGACCCGCCTCAAGCAGTAGTTGCTGGATGAGTTGACCACTTTTATCCGTTTGTGGCGATCGCGTATCGCTCACGGTAATGACAGCACAGTTGACTGTCATTGGGGCTAAATCGGGGTGAGGTTGATGCGTCATAGCACGTTGCCAAGCAATCCTTCGTTAGAGCATGAACACTACAAAGGATTGCTGTATCGATTACGATTTACTAAATCCTAGGCCGTGTTCCTCTGCATATCGTTCCATAAAGCGCATGAAACGATCCCATTCTCCAGGAGATTTCATCAAAACAATGGCTTCTACCGCAGTCGGCTGACCATTGACAAACTTGCCCTTGACTTCCCGTGTTACAATTTCACCTTCTTCATCAATCAGGTACATCCCGGTAATTTCTTCGGTGCTATCGGTGTCAAGCGCTTTGGGATTTTCAAAATAAAATGTTGCTGTACCTTGACTCCCATCGCGAGAGCGGGTTAGACGTACATCAGGAATCACTTCTTCGGTAATCCCTTTGGAAAACTGAATTTCAGCCATGACTAATTAAAATTCTGAGGGAGTTCTTAATCTATCTTCGCATTAGATGGAAAATGAGTTAAGCCTGAGGTTTCTGATCGACTTACTTCTCCTCAAACCGAAGAAAGGCAAATAAACTGGAAAAATTGGCAGAACTGATACACACTAAAAAACGCTGATATTATTTTCGAGCAGTACCTGCATAAGTATTAACCAAAATCAATGGCCAAGCAGCGCGTTCTCTCTGGGGTTCAACCAACTGGCAATCTTCACCTGGGCAACTATCTGGGAGCAATTCGCAACTGGGTAGAAGGTCAAAGCCAATACGAAAATTTCTTCTGTGTGGTTGATTTACACGCGATCACCGCACCTTACGAACCTGCTACACTGGCAGCGAATACATACAAGATTGCTGCTCTGTACTTAGCTTGTGGGATTGATTTAGAACACTCCAGCATCTTTGTCCAATCTCACATTCCTGCCCACAGTGAACTGACTTGGCTGTTTAACTGCATCACGCCGATTAACTGGCTAACAGATATGATTCAGTTTAAGGAAAAGGCAGTCAGGCAAGGGGAAAATGTCAATACGGGCTTGCTGGATTATCCAGTACTGATGGCGGCTGATATCTTGCTTTATGATGCCGATGTCGTTCCAGTTGGGGAAGATCAAAAGCAACATTTGGAACTGACTCGCGATATCGTTAACCGGATTAACCATCAATTTGGCAATTCAGATCAACCTATCCTGAAGCTACCTGAACCCCTGATCCGTAAGGAAGGTGCAAGGGTGATGAGTCTAACCGATGGCACGAAGAAAATGTCCAAGTCTGACCCTTCAGACATGAGTCGGATTAATTTGCTCGATTCGCCAGACGAGCTCCAAAAGAAAATCAAGCGGTGTAAAACTGACCCGATTAAAGGGTTAGAGTTCGACAATTCCGAGCGTCCGGAATGTAATAATTTGCTGACTCTATATATGCTGCTTGCTGGAAAAACGAAAGCAGAAGTGGCAGCAGAATGTCAGGATATGGGTTGGGGACAGTTCAAACCGTTACTCACTGACACGCTCATTGCAGCACTTAAGCCGATTCAAGATAAGTATTATGCTGTGATGGACGATAAGGGCTATCTGGAATCTGTGTTGCGTGATGGGAAACAGAAAGCAGAAGCGATCGCCAATGCTACTCTATTGAGAGTTAAAACAGCAATGGGCTATTCAACACCTCTGTAAGTTACCGCAAGAAGTTTAGTGTTGCTGAAGTTAAGCGATTTGCTTGCTCAGCAACGCCAAAATTTTTACCAATTCAACTAGCAAACAGCTTCAAAGCACCGGAAATTAGAGTTAAAAAAGTCAAAAACCCTAATGCATCTAGGGTAGTCGTCAGCAGTGGGCCACTAATTAATGCTGGATCTAATTTCAGCCGCTTGATACCCATGGGTAGTAGAGTACCTAAGGTAGTAGCGACCAAAACATTGATAGCCATGACTAGTCCTGCAACCAATGCCACCCATCGCTCTTGAGGAGGGGCCCAAATCAAGGACAGCGAAAGTAAGGCTAAACCCAATGACAAAGCAGTGCCTAACCCAGCAAGGAGTTCTTTCCGTAGCAGTTTTAGGGTATCCTTGGGCGTGATTTCACCAACACCTAATCCTCGCACCGTTACCGATAAAACCTGAAACCCAGCATTGCCACTACTATTGGCTAAAATTGGCATGATGATTGCCAAAACAGGCACTTGAGAAATAACCGGTTGAAAAGGAGCGATCGCACTGGCTGCCCCAATATATAGGGCAATGTTTCCCACTAGCCAGGGTAACCGTTTGCGAAGAGTTACGTGAGGTGGTGCTAAGGCCGCTTCGTCACCACCGCTTACCCCTGCCAATTTTTGAATATCTTCGGTCGCTTCTTCTTCTAAAATGTCTACAACATCATCAATGGTCACAATCCCGACTAAGCGCTCTTCGCGATCAACCACAGGGAGTGCAATTAAGTCGTAACGCTTCATTAACTGAGCAACTTCTTCTTGATGCATTTCCGTGTGGGCTTTAATCACGCGATCGCTGGAAATATCGCGGATTAGGGCACTAGGAAGCGAAAATATCAATTGCCGCAGGGACACGACTCGCACTAACTTATGATCATCGTCTGTGACGTAAGCGTAGTAAATAGATTCCTTATCTCGGTCAGTTTGACGAATTTTCGCTAGCGCTTCTCCAACGGTTAAACCTTCCCGCAACTGTACGAATTCCGTTGTCATCACCCGTCCGGTGGTGCCTTCCGGGTAGCCCAAAATCGTCGCCGTTGCCTGTCGTTCAGCAGCACTGAGTTGTTGCAACAGCCGTTTCACAACCGCAGCAGGCAATTCATCAAACAATTCTGCCCGATCATCCGGACTCATTGCCTCTACAATTTGAAACACCTGCGTCGCGTGAAGCGAATCAATCAGCTCTTCCTGAATCTCTGGTGGCAGGTATTCAAAGACACTAATCGCTTGATCTTTCCTGAGGATACGAAACGCGATCGCGCGACGTTCCGGTGATAGATCAGCAATAAACTCTCCCACATCTACAGCCGGAAGTCGATTAAGAGCAGATTTGAGCTGGTTTAAATCAGCAACATCAAACAGTGCATTGCGAACATCTTGAGTGAGCATGGAACCTCCTTATTCTCCCTTGTGCTGGGAGAGACGGCTCATCCAGCACTCAGGAAATTACTACTGTTAGGAAACGGACTGCAAGCCATAGAATTGATAAAATTCAAGACTGGTATAGCAATGAATTACCAGTAGGCAGTACGTCCGGGTAAAGTTGAGATAAATCGAATTTGATGGTTAGACATTGGATGAGTTTTTAGACCAGTAATTAATATTTTTCTGAGAAACGCAAGTAAGGGGACGCCGGACTATAACATTAGTGAGAATTACGACTAAAGTCATGCCAGCAGTAGCTGCCAAGAGTAAGAAAAAATTCCTGTAGCAGTCGCCTCTGAAATCGTTGCACCCAAACCAAAGCTTTCGACAACTTGAGTTTTCAAGTCGATGTATCCGCTGACACTACTGACATGGTTATCGCTTCACCTATCGCAGTCATCATGCCAGTCATCAAATCGGGAAAAATCCCAAGCAACATCACAGTCTTCCCGCGCTGCCAACGGGAGAGTTTGTCTACTCGCGCCGCTTCAAACAGATCGCAAGGAATTGATTGTGCCCCTGCAATTCCATTAAATAGTAAATACCAGATCGTTCCTAGCATCATCAGGATGATAGAACCAAGTGGCAAACCCCCAGTCCGTTGAGCTAGAGCGAGGAGGATAGCGGAAAATGAAGCTATTGCAGGTAGGGAAGTCGCAATCTGCATTAAGGGCTGGAAAACTTCAGGGAAATGGGGATTGAGAAGTGATTGCGTTTCTCGTTCTTCTTCTTTCCCTCTTTCCCCTTTTCCCTCTCCAAAGCAGTTTCGGTCAGTTCCCCTCAATTGAGTAGCAGTGCGGATAATAGCAAAAAGAAGAGTAATTAGACATAAAATTAACAACCAGTCTCTTAAATCCCAGCCTGGACGAAATTTAACTTGACTGCCGTGAGTGAAGGGATACATCCTACAGACCTCCTTTTTAGGCTTTTTGAACAGATGTTTATTTCAGAAAAATCATTTTTTGAGTTAAACAAATGTTTTGCTGATATAAATTAGGTGGTCTGTGGGGATTTGGAAAGCCATCGCAATTCCTCCAGATTTTCTTGATTGTTTTTTTGCATAGGCTTCCTCAGGTAGCCTCTTTAATTTGACATACTCAGATATCAGCTAGTAAATCCTTTGTTGTGTGGATCACTCCCGCAGGAAAATCTTCAAATTGTCCAATTGTTGAATGTTGAGTAGGTTAGGTCAGCAGCGATCGCATCGATATGAGAAACTCTTTATTTAAGAGCGAGTCTCATGTCTTCTCCTGATTAAGCCTGGGATAACGACAGCAGAAAAGTTTCTCTGGCGATACCGACACTTTTCGCTAAGAAATTTAGTCTTTCATAGCTACTTCCTCCCTCTGTCAGTAGTAAACGACAGGGGGATATCGACCTAAGTCCTGTTCCCGCTCGAACAGATGGAAATCCGCAAGGGGCAACAGGGCAAGACAAGCGTCCCAATCAAACATACAGCCTCCTTAAGCTCCCTCGCGCTGGGAACCAAGGGCTCTCTAAGCGCTTGGGAGCGTGCTACTGCCAATAGATGGACTTGGGTCCATAAAATTCACTCAAAATCGTCACTGATATCGTGCGGAGACATCAGTAAATCAATACTAGCCCCTAAAAGGGACATTTCTCAATTGCGCTGTTGTTTTCCTCACAAACCTTTTACAATACTGAATTCTTTTTTTAGCGATGAACCGACTCAAAACTTCTTTAACTCCTCTGATGGCTGGGTTGATTGTGCTTTTGCTTGGTAGTTGTGCTTCTTCCCCAACCAATCACCAAACTGACAGCACGAGTTCATCTGTTGCTGAAACAGACATAGTCTCTACTGAGCAATCGGAAACCCCTCCTGCTCTACCCACTACACCGCAGCAGAAAACGCCCATTGCCAGTCAATCCTTAGATGCTAATAGCGATCGCTCAAAGTCTAACTCAGGAACAAAGACCATTACCCTAACCATTTATCAAGCCGACAGTCAGTGTCAAAATCTAGTTCCAGAACAAGTCTCTGTCCCTGCGGATACTCTGGTGGATGGTGCTGTGGGGAAAGTTTTACAGCAAGCAGACTCCGGTGACTTTGATTTAGCCGGATATCGTGTCCAGGTTAACCCAAACAGCGGTGTGGCAACTGTCGATTTCCGCTTATCACCGGATTCCCGACGGCAGTTTGTCTCTTTGTCTTCCTGCGAACAGTTTGCCCTTTTTGGCAGCTTACGCAAAACTTTGACAGATAACTCCCGACTGAAAATTAAAGATGTTCGCTTTACGGAACAAGGGCAAGCCATTCAGCTTTAAAGGTGTACCGCTGGCATTTGCAGCTTTTCCCAGGAATCGGAATATAATTTATAGTTATCGCCATAAAAGTTAGGACTTTCTTTAACAACCTAAGCGACCCTATACCAGTAATAACTCCTCGGTCTTGAAACCTTCTGCCTCCTGCCTTGGAGCCTTCTGCCTTTTTCTATAATTACTCAATTGATTGATGTTCTAGAAACGGCTGGGCAATCTTTGAGATACCACCGCCAAGGTAAATCCGCTCCTTTTGTTAGCCCAATTCGAGTCGTTTGAATCAAGTTGGGAACAAATTGCGATGAACGGTGTTCTAACCATAAAGGTTGACCGGGTTTTAGAACTTGAGCATTCAACCCACGGTCAATTTGCAACACTTGACACAGCTTACCCGGACCGGCTGCAATTCGCTCCAATTTTGGTGACGCTTCAACTCCACTGGGTATAGACTCGAGTTGCAAAGCACGAATTAAGACTGCACTAGGCACTTGTTCTTGGTCGGTGACGATATTCAGACAATGATAGAGACCGTAAATTATATAAACATAAGTGTAACCAGCCGGCCCAAACATTGCCTCATTACGGGGTGTCCGACGCCGATAGGCATGACAAGCGGGGTCGTTGATACTATAGGCTTCAGTTTCTACAATCATTCCTCGCAAAAGGGTTCCGTCATTGAACTGGCGTACCAGTGTGCAACCCACTAAGTCAGGTGCCACTTCGGTAGATAGACGGGCAAGCCAGTTCGGTTCTACAATTTGAGCAGATGTGTGAAGATTAGTCATTAAAAAGCCCTTTAATCCCTGTGTGGGTTAATCGAGAGGAGGTTATTACAACAATGGATGTCAAATTAGTTTTAGTGGTACTGACGATTGTTTTTAGCGTGTCAGCTCTATTTTTTGGCACGAAAAACGGATTTTACGATTCAGATAATTATCACGGTAACGGTTCTGCCCACTAAAATCCCGGATGAGAGTTTTAAACTCTTCTCTCGCCCGCAAATCCCTGCCCTAATTAGAGCTTGGAGGTGAAATAGGGAAACGGGGAAGTTGGAGATTAGCTGATAAAGTAGAAAAGAGTAGATGTAGCCTCAACTAACACAGCACTCTAACTCCTGGAATCAAACACTACGGGAGAAACAGTTTCGCTCTTAAATTTTAGAGTCATGGCTTTAAATCCTGCCAGACTCTAGAGCCTGTTGAATGTCTAGCACAAGCTTTGAGAGTCTAGGTCAATCCCCCTATTATTTAAACCGAATCTATCGGTGATGGATAGTCTGCATCCCTTGGGGTATAAGAGTTGACCTTCAAGCCAATAGTGTTTTCTTTGTGATTGGCTTTTTGTACTCAGTCACACAACGTTACTTATTACTGAAAAAGCGACAGCTAACCCCAGGTTAATCACCAAGGGATAGTTTTTGAGCGCTGACCTTTGACCATTCATGAGCAATCAAGACCCAATGGCATCCTATTTTGAGGATGAGCAATTCACCTGTTTTCCCTATGCTGTGGGTCATGGTGCCGAGGGTGTTTGTTTATTAGTGCAGATGGGGCCGTACCGCATCCTCCTGGATTGCGGATTAGAAGACATTTCTCCCCTGCTAAATGCACCGAATCCACGCCTAGATTTAGTTTTGTGCAGCCATGCTCACTCAGACCATGCTAGAGGTTTACTCGCTCTCAACGAAGCTTTTCCTCAGTTGCCCGTCTATGCTAGTGAGGTAACGACTCAACTCTTGCCGCTCAACTGGCCGGAGTTACCAACCGAGAAAATTCCCAAATTCTGTCAGGCGTTACCTTGGCGATCGCCTGTTGAATTCTGTGACGGGTTGACGGCGGAATTGTTCCCAGCCGGTCACTTGCCTGGAGCTGCGGCTTTTTTACTCACCTACACTACACCAAAAAGAACCTACCGCCTGTTTTATACGGGCGACTTCTTCCTGTCCAACTCGCGGTTAGTGGAAGGATTATCGATTGAATCATTAAGGGGATTGCAGCCTGATGTGCTGATTATAGAAGGCACCTATGGTACGGCGCGGCATCCTCACCGACGGCAGCAGGAAAATCAGCTGGTAGAACGGATTGATCGATCACTCGCTCAGCAATGTTCAGTTTTGATGCCAGTCCCAACCTTGGGACTCGGCCAAGAAATTCTGATGCTCTTGCGGAGTCATCATCACTTCACAGGCCGCAACTTAGATATTTGGGTTGAAGGTACGGTGGTGGATGGGTGTGATACTTACTTAGACCTTTTGCCTCACTTCCCCACCTCCGTGCAAAATTTTGCCCGCCATCAACCGCTATTTTGGGATGAGCGAGTTCGCCCTCGTGTTCGTCGTCTAGATGAGCGACACCGCGCTTCTATCGGTCAGATACCCTGTATTGTTCTGACTGATGAAGTTGCTGATGTGAGCGAGTATTGGCACCCGCAGGCTAATCCTCCAGTTGTCCTACAACCGGAACTCCCTAGATATTCAGCTACTGACCATTCGGGGCTAACCGATGTCGAAAGTTATCTCCTGGCCCAACATGGCGATCGCTTGGGAACCACCCAATTGATTCACAATCTCCGCCCTCAACACGTAATCTTTGTCCACGGTTCCCCCACTTATCTGGCTGACTTAACCAGTTTGGAGGAGTTACAAAATCGCTACCACCTTCATTCTCCCTCGGCGGGAACGCTGGTAGAACTGCCAATTGGTGAGACATTTATCCAGCCCGCAGCCCCAGCAGAAGCGAACTATGAAGGTGAACTCACGGAGTTGGGTACAGTAATCACTGTCACTCTTCCAGAAGCGATCGCAGCCGACCCTCGCTGGCAAGGCTTTGCGGACACAGGACTGGTAGAAGCCCGTTGGCAAGGAGAAGAGCTCGTGCTGCGAGGACTATCTCAACGAGAACTGCTGAGTCACGGCAGCAATGCCAGGATTCCTATGAACATCGACTGCTGTGGTAACTGCCGCCACCAACGGGGGCAGCGCTGTTGGAATCCTGCCTCTCCCCTTTATGGGTTTAAAGTGACACCAGAGGGGTACTGTCCGGTTTTTGAACCCGCCGAACCTTCCTCCGAAGCTTGACTTTCGTCCTTAGAACAAATCAAGGACGGTCGTTATAACATTTAGCCCAGTGCGGAAAGATTCCACCTGGGCTAATGGCTCTGATTGCACAAGTTTGGATCGGCGCTTGTAGGCTTAATTCCTTGCCAATGGATGCTAAGCAATTAAGCGGTGGCTCGATGCACTCAGAGTAGGATGATAATTTTGAGAATGGAACAGATTTGGTTTTAGCGATCGGGAAACCAACAACTAACTCATTGACTCATTTAGTCTTGATTTGAGTCTTGGGAACGCGGACGAATTTGTTCAGCTTCAGGGCAGTCGTCAGACACCAAGGGTTCAAAATTTCCTCTGGGTACAGAAGCCAGTTTCTGCGTCACAGAACCAATGCTTTCTAAACGAACCATTTCTTCCCAAGAACTGATTTCATCTTCTTCCTCAGTTTCATAGCGAATTGTAACTAAATCGCCTTCAATATCAACAATCCGGGCGCGTTCAATCCAACGTTGCTGGTCCCGCAAGAAAACACAGACCTCACGACCATCACAACATAGTTGGTAAATCTTGCGGTGTAGCATATTTGGCTTCTCCTGAGCAAATAACTCTTCCAATACTTACGTGAAGAAGCAAGCGGCTCCTTTGTTTGGGGACACAGCTTCCTTTTGAACTTGACGGGGTCTAACAGAGTGTGTTTCGCCTCGTCAAAGGTGAGATGCCTCCACGATTTTTCCCCTTGGGTGTTAAAAAGTTTGGCTTGCATTCAACGGCAATCTTGAAAGTGACTTTAATACCTTCAACGGTGGAAAGCAACTAGGGGTCTGCTTATTCCAATGCATGATTTGTCAGTACAACCCTTATCAAGGCAATGATGGAGAGCAGTTTGCCCTGCAAGCAGATCGGTATTTTTAACAAGTTGGTTTCGGCAGGGAGCCGAGGCTTTTGTAAGGCACAAATGAATTCCGCCATTGCGACAAGCGCATTTATCCCAGGTAAACAATCCTGGTTTGATAGTGGTATATAGGTGTCTGAGGAATTCAGACATAGCTATTGTGACATACTCCTTGAGCTATCTGCTGAACACAAGGGTATAGACTTGATATTTTCTTTGAATCCGATCGCGTCCTTTACCTGACAAACAGCCGTTTTAGCGCCACCGTATAGAATTTTTTTACCTCTATTTCACTGAACTCCCTTGAAAAGCTACCCTCACCCGAATGAACACTCGCTTGTACATTTCGCCTCGCCAATCCCTAGCCTGAGTACTCTAGTGTTCTTTACTCATCTAGCTGAGAGTAGAACAAAATTTAGACAGATTCCTAGTATTAATCCTCTGCAATAAAGTGTTACATAAGCACCCATCAGCTTAGATGTTCTGCTTAGCCTCATTGAGGGTTCAACATTAAGACCGTAGCGTAATCACCACGAGCTTCGCGCTCGATTTTACCGGCGTTGACCGCCTCGTAAAGTGCTGTCAATGCCTCTAGATCCGATGCTTCGTAACCCTTCATCTCTAAGACTTGGCGGATTAGACCTTCAGAGGCGACGCTAAGACAACCGGTTTGGAAAGCTGATTGGACAAGCGAGCGAATCATGAAACCAGCGCATCGTTAGTAAGGGATTGTTAACAATATCGTGTTTTTTGAACACCTAACCATTGATTTGTGTCAATTCCTAAGTGTGATTATTGACACGTTTTTATTGTGATTTGAATCACAGACACAGAAAAAGAATAGCTCGTAAACCGAAAGCCGTTGAATTATAGAAATATGTAGGGTAAGAGCAGATTGCAAGGGATGAGATCATCCCACTTGACTTTGACTTTCTGCTGTTTTGGGCTAAAAAGACTATGAACGGGTAGCAACGTTCAATACCCCATCCCACTAGGTTAGACAGTCCATGATAAAGAGCTGATGAACTTAAGGGGAATTTTTGGATAAGTTTTTGTTAAAGTTCTGGTGCAGCTCAATCAGTAACAATTCGTTGCAGAGGAAGGATGCCAGTGTTTGCGATCGCACGCTCATCACAGCAATACGAAACCTACATTCTCACAGACCAAGACGCTAAATCTCAGCTAGAAGTCGTCCCGGAACGTGGCGGCATCATTACCCGATGGAGTATTCAAGACCAAGACATCCTCTACCTAGACGCTGAACGCTTTCAAGATGCTAGCTTGAGCGTGCGAGGAGGTGCTCCCATTCTTTTCCCCATCTGCGGTAACTTACCTGACAATACCTACACTTACGAAGGAAAACAATACACACTCAAGCAGCATGGCTTTGCTCGTGACTTGCCTTGGGAGGTTACAAACCAAGTAACCAATAATCTTGTTAGCCTTACCCTCACTCTCCAGAGTGACGACCGGACTCGTGCTGTTTACCCGTTCGATTTCCAGCTTTCGTATACCTACCAGTTGCAGGGCAATACCTTAGAGATTCAGCAGCGTTATACGAATCATTCAACAGAACCGATGCCGTTTTCCAGTGGTTTGCATCCGTACTTCGTGACTGCTGACAAGAGCCAACTCGAATTTGAAATTCCTGCATCCGAGTACCAAGACCAGATTACCAAAGAGGTTCATCCTTTTTCGGGTACCTTCGATCTAAGTCGAGATGAACTCGATCTTGCCTTTCGTCAGATTACGGGTAGTACTGCCAGCATTACCGATAGGGGACGCGGCTTAAAGATTGCGCTCAATTACAGCGACTTTTACTCCACTCTGGTGTTTTGGACAGTGAAGGGCAAAGACTTTTATTGCCTAGAACCTTGGAGTGCTTCCCGTAACGCTCTCAATACGGGTGAAAATCTCACCAAATTGGCTCCAGGAGCCACGTTGGAGGCATCTTTCCGTATCGTCGTAACTTTTTTTTGAATATTCTCTGTACATTTTTTCTATAGCTGTGCTAAAGTTAGAAATCGTGTGATGAACACGAATTTCTTGGGTCGCTAACTCAACGGTAGAGTACTCGGCTTTTAACCGATTAGTTCCGGGTTCGAATCCCGGGCGACCCATTTAAGTCTTATAGGTAAAGCCTATAACCTATATAAGTAACCTTTATAAAGAAAATCGATAGGAATAATTTCCTATAAATCGAAAAATATCTTAAGATTATCCTAAGGATTATGCTTGTCTAACAACAAATAGCTGACAAGAGACAAAAAGTTAGGAGGACTAATATGGCGCTCGTACCAATGCGACTGCTGCTTGATCATGCGGCTGAAAATGGTTACGGCATTCCTGCGTTCAACGTCAACAACATGGAGCAGATCCAAGCAATTATGCAGGCTGCCCATGAAACCGATAGCCCTGTAATTCTCCAGGCTTCTCGTGGCGCTCGCAAGTACGCTGGCGAAAACTTCCTCCGTCACCTGATTCTGGCTGCGGTGGAAACTTATCCACACATTCCCATTGTGATGCACCAAGATCACGGGAACGAGCCTGCTACCTGCTACTCTGCCATCAAAAACGGTTTTACCAGCGTGATGATGGATGGCTCTTTAGAAGCAGATGCAAAGACCCCAGCCAGCTACGAGTACAACGTCAACGTTACCCGTGAAGTGGTGAAAGTTGCTCACTCTCTGGGTGTTAGCGTTGAAGGTGAACTGGGATGCCTGGGTTCTTTGGAAACCGGAATGGGTGAAGCAGAAGATGGTCACGGCTTTGAAGGCAAGCTAGACCACTCTCAACTCTTGACCGACCCCGACCAAGCAGTTGACTTCGTTGAGCAAACCCAAGTTGACGCACTGGCAGTTGCCATTGGTACTAGCCACGGTGCTTACAAGTTCACCCGTAAGCCGACCGGTGAAATCTTGGCAATCAGCCGTATTGAAGAAATTCACCGTCGCTTGCCCAACACCCACTTGGTGATGCATGGTTCTTCTTCCGTTCCCGAAGACCTAATTGCACTGATCAACCAGTATGGTGGTGCAATTCCTGAAACCTATGGTGTGCCTGTTGAAGAAATTCAAAAGGGTATCAAGAGTGGTGTTCGCAAAGTGAACATTGACACCGATAACCGTCTGGCTATCACTGCGGCTGTTCGTGAAGCTCTAGCTGCGAATCCCAAGGAGTTCGACCCCCGTCACTTCCTGAAGCCTTCCATCAAGTACATGCAAAAAGTTTGTGCTGACCGTTATCAGCAGTTTGGTACCGCTGGTAACGCTAGCAAGATCAAGCAAGTGACCTTGGAAGAGTTTGCAGCGAAGTACGCTAAAGGCGAGTTAAACGCTGTAACGAAGAAAGCTGTTACTGCTTAATTGACACTGCTTAAAATGCAAACAAGTTAATTTGCTGTAAGAAATAGCTTGGGTAGCAGATGATGCTACCCAATTTTTCTATAAAGAGTTTTGCTGTTCAGAGTTTGTTGAGGGGTAAAATTCTGTACAGCTTTAATAGTATAGCAACGGACATATGGTTAGGACATTATATTTGGCTTGAAAAGGAACTCCTTGACAGGGAACAATGAACAAGAAAGTGTCCTAACAATTGTGACGACTGCTATATTTTTAGTGTCTAGTGCAGCAGGGCGAAAATAACCCACCCGTCCAAAAAGGTTAAGACGCTTATTGTACAAACTTTCTTCACTTTTGCTTCCTGCCTTATCTCTTGAAGTCTTCTTGCACTAGTCTCTCTACCGAAAGAAAACATTTCATCCGAAATTCAGCAGATAGTAGTATCTGTCTATACTAATTGTGTCTATCTAAAGAAAGATGTCTTTAGATAGACGACTCTCTCTATCGAGAGTGGTAAATTTTTATTAGGCAAGTCCAAAGTAATGAGGGCAGTGCTAACGATAGGACAACGAGCTCCTAGTTTATGCGCTCTAGGAGCTTTTATTTCGTATTATTAGATAGTTTTTTACAGAGAACTCAATCTACAACAAATATAAACGCGATCGCACGATGGTAATGTGCATCTTCTACCTCTCACAAATACCGTCCGAGTCATTACCGCCACAGTCATCATTGCCCCATTGAAAAGATGGGTTTAACGTTGAATTGCGCCAGAACTAAAAGATAAAGTGACTCGCATTTAGATCACCAACATTGACATTTTCAAGCATGGCAATGAAGAGCTAATTGGGGACGTAGTTACCATAAGAAGTAAACTCAATCTTGGTATTTGCACTACTGGCGCTTATTTGCAGGTAATCTTCAAAGAGAGTATCGCTACTGAAGTGACTCGGTGAGAATATATTGGCTGACATTGATAATATCATTGAGTTCAAAGTCTGTAATGATGCCATTGCCATCCTTGTAACTGGCGTAAGCCAAGGCATCGCTACCGTTATTTCCGGTTAGCATATTGCCACTTTCTATGCCAACAATCCTGTCATTATTTTGGCAAGTGACAGCCACGATGGGATGATTAAGCTTTGGAATGTAGAAACTAGAGAGTTCTGGAAAACGCTACAAGTCCCTCAACAGCCCAAAAAGCCACACTTAAAGCTTTGGGGGCAGTAGAAGAAGCTGGACTTTATTGTTGACTGGCCTCAAGCGCCAGATTCAATTGAACCTCTTCAGCGTCAATCGTTGTCCTCAACTCTTCAAGATTGTCTAAAAGAGTTTGGCAAATCCCATCGATCGGCAAATCATTGGGATCGATGCCAAAGGGGTCTTCTATTTCATTGCCGATTTCTTCAATTCCCAGCAAGACAAAACTAATTAAACCTACTACGATTCCAGTCCAACCGTGCAAAGTATCTACGCATTCAAAAGGTAAAGCTAGGCAGTAGATGAGTAATAATCGCTTGAGGTAAATGGCATACGCAAGAGGAATAGGGGTTTTAGAAATGCGATCGCAACCTGTAAACGCTTCTACCATTCCATCTAGCAATTGATTCATCGCTAGTAACTGACTGCTATTGATGCAATTGCGATTATGCTGCTGTTGGATATAATGACCAATCCAAGTTGCGACTTTCAGCGCGGGTGTTTTAGAATTTTTGAGCTGCTGATATTGTATTGGAGTTAAAAGAGTCTCTAATTCTTCATTTACTGGCTCTTGTCGCAACTGCAACCTAGTCGCTAGAGCAAATGCTCCTAGTAGTTGTAGAGCTGATACTTTGTTTTCGCGATCGCTCGGTTCAATTTCCGCCACGCCTACCCAAATTTGACGCCCTAAGTTGCGGATATTGATCACTAAAACTCCCAACAATTTACGACCTTCCCAAAAGCGATCGTAAGCTGTGTTCGTCCGAAAAACTAATAATAAACCCAATACTAGATTAAAGACTACATTGGTAATTACGCTCCCCAAAAACTCCCAAGATACAGAGAGTCCCTTATCATATAATAAGGAGACTATAACGGCTATTAAACTAAAAAATATAACGCGGGGAAAAACGGTAAGAGCGACTGAACCTCGCAATTGAAAAGCGAGTTGAAACCACTTCATCTTTTTTCCTCTGTGTAGACTTCCGTTATTAAGTCGTGTTAGCGGGAGAGGGTCAATCTAATTGGTAATTATGAATTCGTAATTCGTAGTTAAAGACGGGTTAAATTCCTCGAATTCTATAAATTGATGATATTGAGTTAGGGTTTAAATTTTCATCTGAATATTAATTATGAATTACGAATTACGATTTGTTAAGTGATGGGGAAGGAAACACAGAAATTTTTGCTTAACCTACAGTAGAGACGAGAGTAATCTCGCCTCTACCAAAGCTGCCTTATGAGGTTTTCGGTTTATAGGTGGAAGCAACATGCAATTCCTTCATTTGTTTTTGATCGACACCCGCAGGCGCGTCAGTGAGCAGACAGCGTGCTTGTTGCGTCTTCGGAAAGGCAATCACATCTCGAATCGACTCTTCGCCAGCAAGTAGCATTACCAATCGGTCTAAACCGTAGGCAATTCCACCATGAGGGGGGGCACCATATTCAAATGCTTCGAGCAAAAACCCGAACTTATTGTAAGCTTCCTCTTGAGATAAGCCGATCGCTTCAAACACCTGTTGCTGTATGTCTTGCTGGTAAATCCGCAGACTACCACCACCAATTTCATAACCGTTATAAACCAAGTCGTAGGCTTGTGCTCTTGCGGTTTTCAGGTCATGCACATCATCGGGGTGAGGAGCTGTAAACGGATGATGTAGAGCTTCCAATCGCTTCTCATCCGCATTCCACTCAAACATCGGGAAGTCGGTTATCCATAAAATATTAATCTTATCGGGGTTAATTAGCCCTAATTCTCGGCCAATCACTTGCCGCAGGCGATCGAGGGTTTTATTGACAATATCCGTTGCTCCAGCACCAAATAGCAAGAGATGACCCGCTTTTGCTCCTGTGCGTTCTAGTAATTCCTGTTTTTGAGCTTCCGTCAGGTTGTCTTTAATTGCCCCAATGGTATCGATTTCACCATTCTCGCGCACACGGATATAAGCCAGACCTTTTGCACCCGCTTCGTTGGCTTCTTTGAATAAGTCGCCGCCTGGTTTAATCCGTACGTTGGAAATGGCATCATTGCCGCCAGGAATGGGTAATATTTTGACAATCCCTCCAGAGGCGATCGCACCAGAGAAGACTTTGAAGCCAGAGTCTTTCAGCAGATCGGAAACGTCAACTAGCTCTAAGCCAAAGCGGGTATCCGGTTTATCACTACCGTAGCGTTCCATCGCTTCGGCATAGGTGAGGCGTGGAAAAGGTCGAGGCAAATCAATGCCTTTGACAGTTTTAAAAATATGAGCAACTAACGCTTCATTGAGTTGGAGAATTTCATCTTGGGACATGAAGCTCATTTCCATGTCCAGCTGGGTAAACTCTGGCTGTCGATCCGCTCTAAGGTCTTCATCTCGGAAGCAGCGAGCAATCTGATAGTAGCGATCTAGTCCTGCTACCATCAATAACTGCTTGAAAAGCTGGGGAGATTGGGGGAGAGCATACCATTCACCAGGATTAACACGAGATGGGACTAGATAGTCTCTTGCTCCTTCAGGGGTAGAGCGAGTGAGCATGGGGGTTTCGACTTCAATAAACCCTTGCTCGTCTTCCAAAAAGCGACGCATTGCTTTGACAACTTGATGGCGCAACTGTATATTTCCGCGCATGCGATCGCGTCTTAAGTCCAAGTATCGATACTTCAGCCGCAAATCTTCTCTTACTGTCTCTGTATCTGCGCTGGCAACCTGGAAAGGCATTTGCTTGCGGACGCTATTGAGCAGTTGGATTTGGTCTGCGTAAACTTCTACCTCACCTGTAGGCAGTTTTGGATTGAGGGAGTCTTCTGGACGCTGACTGACTCGACCTGTAATTCTAACAACGTATTCATTCCGCAGTGTTTCTGCAACCTGATAAGAATCGGGGGTACGCTGGGGGTCGCTGACAATTTGGACAATGCCAGTGCGTTGGCGAAGCCCGCCGCAGGCATCGCGCAGATCGATAAAGATTACTCCTCCGTGGTCGCGGCGACGGTCTACCCATCCACACAGGGTAACGGTTTCTCCAATATTTTCCTTCCTAATTTCGCCGCAATAGTAAGTTCGCATAGTGGCTGATTGGTGTAACTTGGGCTTGAGGATAGAGAACGAAAGGGCATCAAGCCTGAAGACTATAATAAGCGGCATTTGGCACACTCCGCAGTACTCCAATGAGCCAAATACTCCAATTTAAATTGTTTCGGTCAAAACCAGACGGCGTATCGCTCCAAAAAATAAAGCTCAACCCAGTTAAAGGTTGAGCGGTAACCCATGGTACATTCCCAAGTGAAATGGCAACAATTATTGTTTAATACCAAAAATTTTCTAATCCTTAACTCAACCCATGAACTGGACTCCTTCACCTTCTCGGTTGACTTTTTTTAGCATTTTTGGGTAATTCTTTGGAATTGCCAATTTGTTGAGCGATCAAGGTCAGGATTCGTAACAGCCAACGTTATTACTGCTTCGGTTTATCAACGTCGCTAGCATTATATTGTTTTGAGGCTTCATAGTCTTGCTCAACATCTACTTGAGGCGCTTTCTCTGTTCCCTCTGCCATATTTTGAGCAGCTAATTTGGCTTCCTGTCCCACAGCTTGTTGCGGATCTACCTTCAATTCTTCTGACATTGTGAACTCCCTTTTAATTTTTTTTGAGATTGCTGCTAATCCTATCAACAGCGCTCCCTATAGGTTTAGAGTCTTTAGAGATATTTTTCATCTCTGTAAAAAGGAAGATTTATTCAGTCGTGTAACCTAACTTAAACTCTCCCTCTTGGAGGGCGATTTTAGTTAATCAACTCTGAAACCCTAGTTGGGAAGATATTCATTTCCTTGGAGAAGCATTATGTCCGCAGCTCGAGAAAAAACCGCATCTGCAACTCGTTCAGAAAATACCAATAAAGTAGTGCAAGCGTTTGAAGGGTTAAATACTGATGAGAAACTGGCGCTACTGTACTATGCCTATGAAAAAATGGGAGATTCCATCACGCCTGCCGCTCCCACGGCTGCTAACCCTGAAATCGCTCCCCGACTACTAGGAGAATTTTATAACCTGTCAGATGACGAACAGCTAGCGGTCATGCGAGCAATTGTGAATCGAGAAGATACAGACTTATCCCGTGCCTACGGGGCGCTGACACAAAATAATCAGCTAGTGGTCTGGTATGCTTGGGCTAAGGCGATGGGAGATACGGTAGTAGACATTCCTAGCGACTATCAAGCCAGCCAAGCCATCAATAAGGTTTTATCTCAAATTGAAGGGCTTGACTTTGAAGGGCAAATCTCAATGTTACGCGAAATAGCTGGGAACATGGGCTACAGCGAGGTCAAGCCTATTCCTACTCAAGCAGAAACGGGCAAAACACAAAGCCTGTAAGTCAAGAGCTTGTTGTCACAACTGCGATATCGATAGATCAACTGTTTCAGCGATTTGCCAGATAATTCAAGCTAAAGGTGTGATGCTGGGTTCTAACAAATACCTGGTTGAACACCTTTTTTCTCTTAGGCTACCGCTGAACCTTCTATTCACCAATCATACGAAGGGTCTTCGCAGCATTAGGGCATGTTACCCTTCGGGATATGACTTGAGGAAAAAGGAAATTGAACCGTTTGTGATTGACAAATTTAAACCTTACAAGATGTGATTAAAGCTTGCACCTAGAGAAAGTTTGGGTTTTGGTGGTAAATCTTGACTCGTTAGGTCATTAAATCTAAACCCTTACATTAGGAGGTATACAAGTGACCATTAATACGGCTAAGCTTGAGAGCATTCTCCAAAATTTTGTCACAGGCGCAAGTGATGTCCAAGGTGCAGCTCTCGTTTCTCCTGACGGACTTCCTTTAGCCTCTAGCTTACCCAGTGAAATGGATGAAGAACGCGTATCAGCCATGTCAGCCGCTATGTTGTCTTTGGGTGAGCGCATTGGTAGTGAGTTAGCTAGAGGTTTCCTCGATCGCATCTTTGTTGAGGGCGATCAAGGTTATGGCATACTCACTAACTGTGGTGAATATGCGGTTTTGCTCGTTTTAGCCAGTAAGGCAGCAAAACAAGGAGTGCTGATGCTGGAAATTAAGCGCTTGATTCCCGAGTTAAAGGCGGCTTTAAATTGAGGTGTGTATCGATAAACAGACAAACAAGACTCTATAGCTACACCTGTCCAAGGGATACGCACTTATCCATTCCTAACTACGGGCGTTAAAACTGAGTCACAAGAGAATGTCATGAATCTAAAACATACTAATTTAGCTCTCTGAATTAATCTTCACTTGTCCTCAGACTGCCCCAGAATAAAAGGGATGAGCCAGCCGTAGATAAAGGTGCTGGCTCCTCGTTCACATGAGCCTAAATGCTGACTTGGCGCTAAGCTCATGCTTGAATCTAGGCTCCATCGGACAAAGTCTAATCCTAAAGGTAGGGCTGTATCAAGTGTTAGCTAATATAGCAAGTAGGGCTTGATCGCCAAAAATCTTAGATTGTTTTAGCTTTTAGCGAAAATAGGTCTACAGCCAGCGCTTCTCATTGCATGAAGCTAGCGAAATCTAGTCGCTCTAAGTAGGAAGCAATGGCAAGCTAGAAATCCCCCTAAATGGGTAAGTTAGAGAGCTATCCTGGAAACGCTAGGATTATAGGAGTTTTACTCCTGATTTTTACTGGATTGGATGCTTACTTAGCTGATAGGAACCCTTTTCTTTTGATCCCAATATCATCCGCTAGACCGATAACTTAACTGAAAACATCGATAGCTATCATATATTATATGAGGCTCAGGAAAGAAACGTAACAAAAAGTTGATATTTCTTCAATTTAAATTTGAGAATAAGAGTAGGCGAGCCTATTTGAGACCAATCCATAGCAATCAAGAAAACCAATGGCAATTACGAGTAGTTTGTCAGAATTTTCCTTACCTGAACTATTTCAATTCCTCGATCAAGGCAGTAAAACCGGATTGCTTACTCTTCGATTTCAGCTAGAGCCTAGTCAAGAGGCAAGAGTCCGACATGCGCTGATTCACCAAGGTCGTATTGTCGCTGTCACCAAGCGCTTAGATCAGCAGTGCTTGCTGGCGATGATTTGTAAGCGAGGTTGGATCAGCCCAGATGTGATCCGTGAACAGGTGAATCGCTGTCCTGCTAATATACCAATTGGCCTTTACTTAAAAACCCAGGGGTTTTTACAACCTGAGCAGCTAAGGTTACTGTTCCATGCTCAAGTGCTACAACCCGTTTGTGGCTTGTTTAGGCTAAAAGATGCTCGATTTAAATTTGACTCTAAAGCAACTTTGCCAACAACAGAAATGACAGGCTTAAGCCTTAGTGCAACTGAAGCAACACTAATGGGCTTGCGAGTTTTACGAGACTGGCAATCGCTAACCGATAAACTCCCCGAACCCACTTCTGCCCTATCCAGAGTAGTAATCGGCAAGCGCCATCTCCGATTGGATTCATTGGAAGGACGACTTTGGCAGTTAGCCAATGGATCGGTTCCGCTGACAACAATTGCTAGCCAATTCAAGCAACCGATAGAAATTATTCAACAAACAGCCTTCCGGCTAATCAGTGTAGGTTTAGTGGCAGAAGTACCCATGATTGCGCCCTCTCGCAATAGAGCGTCGGGAGACGATATGCTAGAACAAGTCGGTGTCACCGTAGAAACTAGCAAAGATCATAACGGTCAAGCCCTCAGCAATTCTTTTGTGCAAAACTTGCTGGGATTCTTAAGGAGCAAGTAAGCGTGGAAATAATGCGTCTAGTTGTGACCGGTACAGTTGGTGCCGGAAAGTCCACGTTTATTCGTTCGGTGAGTGAGATTGCCGTAGTAGATACAGACCGCATTGCTACAGGACCTGCTGCTGAGATTAAGAAAAGGACAACAGTAGCGATGGATTTTGGTCGTCTGCAATTTGCACCAGGCATGGCACTTCATCTGTACGGCACCCCAGGACAATCCCGTTTCGATTTCATGTGGGATATATTGATTCGGAAGGCTCATGCTTACATCCTGTTAGTTGCTGCTCATCGCCCTAGTGATTTTCGATTAGCTCGTCGTATCCTCGCTTTTATGGACCAACGGGCACCCATACCCATGTTGATTGGTCTGACTCATATGGATTGTGAGGGGGCTTGGTCTATGGAAAATGTGGCGATCGCTTTGGGCTTTGTGGATGAAAAAACACGACCTCCCTTAGTGGCGCTCAATGCCAATCAGAAGGAGTCTGTAGTGAATGCTTTAATTGTGCTTGTGGAGCATTTTATGCAAAATTCCATTATTTAGTTTTGTTGAAAAAAAACAAAGTTTTTATAAATTTATTTTGGATCAATTCTTTATAACGTTAACTCAGCTAACGTTAGATTAGGAGCTTATACCATTTCACTAAAATTCGGCTACAGATAGAGCCTCCAGAATAAAATTCC
>CBKWLJ010000015.1:0-42747 GCA_966675205.1 uncultured bacterium | reverse complement strand
AATTGCTCTTCTGAGTAGAATGAGCATGAGAACGGGTTCACACGTTGTTTTTTCGATTCACCTTCATGTTGTTTTTGTGACCAAATATCGCAGGCACGTCTTAACCGATGTCATGCTAGAAGATATCAGAGAAGTGTTTCAACGAGTTCTAGAGTCGAACAGGTCTTGCCTGAAAGAATGTAATGGAGAAGCAGATCATGTACACCTATTGATTGACCTACATCCAGACCATAACATCTCTGACTTGATATCCTCTCTCAAGTCCGCTAGTAGTAGGATATTAAAACAGAAATATCCTTCACAGATCAAGCAATTCTACTGGGGAGACAAAGCTAAACTATGGCATGACTCCAAGTGCATTGTTTCTTGTGGCGGCGCACCACTAGAGATAGTCAAGAAATACATCCAAGAGCAATCTGGTGGCAAATTGTCAAAGTAGCGGACATCGAGTCCACTACTTTGACTCGCTATCCATCCCCACCCTATAGAGGGATGGGGAATTCCGCGATTTTGTTAAACGGGGATTCAAATCCCGTCCTTGCCGTTTACCGCTACAGGCGCAGGGGCTTCTAACCCTCCTCTTATTCATCCGTCGGCAACAACGAGTCTTCTGACTTCTGACTCCTGACTTCTGAATTCTTTAGTGAAAAATAAAACGTTGCTCCTTTATCTACCTCTCCTTCGGCCCAAGTTCGACCACCATGGCGATGAATGATTCGCCGCACGTTCGCTAGCCCAATACCATTACCATCAAACTGTTCGGCACTGTGCAGGCGTTGAAAGACGCTAAAAAGCTTGTGGACATATCGCGGATCAAAGCCAACACCGTTATCCCGCACAAAGAATACTACTTCGTGTTCACTATTAATGCTTCGGATTTCAATTTCAGCTTGGGAGCGTACATAGGTGTATTTCACGGCATTCGCTAGTAGATTGTAAAGGACTTGCCGCAACAAAGGTACGTCACCTTGGACTGGGGGTAGGTTTTCAACCTGCCAGACAATGGTACGGTTTTGTGTATCGAGTTCTAAATCGCGCTGCACCTCTTCTACCAGTTGATTCATATCAATGGTGGTGTAGTTCATTGGGGTTCGTCCCAAGCGAGAGAAGGCAAGTAAGTCATCAATTAGAGTGCCTGCCTGTTTTGCGGTTTGAGCGATGGTATGGAGATAATGCTGGCTGGTTTCATCCAGTGAATCCATCGCCCGTTTTTCCAGCAGGGCTACGAACCCGCTAATATGGCGAAACGGAGCCCGTAAATCGTGGGAGACTGAGTAAGAAAAGGATTCGAGTTCTTTGTTTGCTGCTTCTAGTTGAGCGGTGCGCTCTTTGACTCTTTGTTCTAAACTTTGGTTGAGTTGTCGGATTTCGGCTTCGGCTCGATCGCGCTCTGCGGTGCGGTGAATTAAGCGATCGCGCATGGTAGCAAAAGCCGCAGCCAGATAAGCAACTTCAGTAATCTTACTCTCTGGTAAAGGTGCTTGGGCATCACCGACTGCGAGTTGATTGGCTGCGTGGGCTAATGTTGTCAGTGGATCTGTTAGCTGCCGTGCAATTCGGACTCCTATCATTAATGCAGTTGCTGTCACCAGTACCAAGACCCAAAAGTCTCGATTGCGCCTAAGACGCACGCTAGCTAAGGCAGTAACAGCAGGTTGCTCAACGACTACTCCCCATCCTAACTCTGGCACCTGTGCATAACCGGCTAGCTTTGTCCCTGATTTCCCCTGATATCGCAGTTCACCTGTACTATCTTTTTTGGCCAGCAATGCGGCAACAGGTGGTATTTGGGAATAATCAGTGAACGATTCTACAAGGGCGGTTTTGGGATGTGCGATGACGCGGCCTTGGGCATCTACTAAATAGGCTACAATCTGTTTGCTGCTACTGGCTTGGGCAAGCTGTTCAGCGATGCGGCTGGATGTAATCGCACTGGTTGCTACCCCAGCAAACTGACCGTTAGAGGTTTGCATCGGTACGACAAAAGCGAAGATGGGTCGTTTCAGGACTCGCCCCATGCGAATATCTAAGACAGGTTTTCCTGTGCGTCGTGCCGTTTCAAATACGGATGCTCCCGCTAAAGAAGGATTTAATGGCAAATTGTCACTGCGCGTCATTGCATTGCCGGCAGCGTCAAAAGTAACAAATACGATGATATCTGGATAAGCCTGATTGAAACGTTGTAGTAGGCGACGCTGCTCTTGAGGCGTCATGCTAGCTAGGTTAGGCTGGGCAGCAAGTGCTATTGTCGCAGCGCGATGAAGACGGACATATTGAGCAATATCTTGAGCTAATGCTGTGGCAAGAGTTCGTTGTAGTGTTAGCGATCGCTCAATAACGACCTGCTCCTCCTGAAATGTAACTAACACTACTGCAAAAAGTAAGGGCAATGTCACGATACCCACTGAGGCTACCGCCAGTCGCGTTCGCAAGGCTGATGGATCGAGACGACGTAGGCGTGGACTAAGCCAAGGTAGTAATGCTAAGAGTGTACCTAGTCCACCAAAGTAGAGTAGAGAATTCCAGGTGGGTACTCCTAAACCCAGCGTCCACGCCCAACACACAATACCTGCTAGCACATGAGCCAAGGTAAAGGCTTTGCGGGGTGGATTGGGGTGGAAGTTAACAGCAAGCAGAGCTAATCCGATCACCAAATGAGCCATGCCGTAAATGGGTAAATGAGGTCGAATCGGGTCGTATAGCGGTTTGCTGAACTGCTGGCCCAACGATGCCAGGAGAATAGGGCCGTCTAGAGTGATGCGGACGCCCATCAGCAGGGCAAACAAGTCTATGCTTCCCACCTCCGGATGACGCGATCGCTGATAAGGTAGCAAAGGAGCGATCGCTGTACCCAACCCCAAGGTACCGAAACCGAAAAAGGCAGTCCAAGTTTGGGCAAGCAGATGCCCGAATGACGCTTGCAACAGCGCGAATGAAGCGACAAAGTGGGCGATAATCACTAGCGATCGTCGTGGCAAAAGCGTAGCAACTGCAATCAGGGCAGCCCCACCCAACACCTGTGTGGTGCCCATCCACGGGAAGTAAGGCTGGATGGGCACAAAGACAGAAGTGTGTAGCTGATGGGGCACCATGAGCATCAGTACGCCCCGGATCGCAACGTAAATGCCCACAAACCATTGCAGCGTGTCAATCCGGATTGCTCGTCTCATTTCCCGCCAGAAGATTATCTATTCTCGCCCGGACTAAAGAGCGTTATTAGAGGCTGATTTGCGTAACATTCTTCTTAAGTCTCAGAGCAATTATAAACGTTCCAATCTTGAATGCTCCCATCGCTAAAAACTGTTTGGGCAGTCGTAATCTGGTGATCTGTGCCATCGACTATGACTAAATAATCACCTCCATACAGGCGATCGGCATAAACTCTAGCTTGTTCTTCGGGAATGCCTAAATCAGAGACGGCTTTAACCAAACCTCCAAAAGCTGCGGCTTCAATGCCAGTACCCGCAACAGTAGCAGCAAGCGCAGTGGCAACACTTCCTGCTGCTATCACAACTCCTACACCGGGAATTGCTAGACTGCTAAGACCCACTAACACAGCGCCCAAGGCACTATTGGTGGCTACTTCTCCAACAACTCCTGTGGCATTTCCTACATCTTTATTGCCAATGCGATCGCTCATCTGAGCACCGCTAAGCTCCTTGTCTTGCTCTGCATCCCTAGCTAAGACAGAAACATGATCCATTGAAAAGCCAGAATTTTTCAATTCATTGAGAGCTTGCTCTGCTTCTTGACGCGTTGAAAATACTCCGAAAGCACGTCTTTTATCGTTTCCTAACATATCTTTCTCCTTTGAGTCCTGTTTTACTGTTAGTGTGTCAACCGAATTCCGAATTGCGCTCTTCAAAGCGGGACGAAGCTCAGTCCAAATTGTTTGAGTCAGTAGCTTTCTTACAAGCTATTGTTGCTTTGTTTTAACTGCTTCCTCTGATTTACCTTAACTGCCAGAATTCTCACAATAAGAGTAATTGCTCTTGTCGTAAGGCAAAGCAGTTTATTAATGGAATTTCTATAGCTAAGCAGTAAGAGTCAATCCAATTCTTTTCTTCATGCGTAAAGGAAACAATTACTTCGTGATTTGGATTGTATTCATCCAGTAACTGAAACAATCTAATTGCTTCTGGATATTTTTGGATAACTTCTGTTTTTGTGAGATAATCAGTTTTGACCTCAATACTTTCTGAAAAGCCAGCTTTACTAGCGTTTAATTCATAAACTAAAACTGCTCCTCTACTTTTTAACTGATAACCTCTCCAAGCAAGCGCTCCAAACATTACTGCGTTGTAAACAATGATTCTCTCATGTACAGCTTGTCTGTTATCAAAATTGATATTGTGATTAAGCATGAGTACAAGCATCCTAAAATGGGTGGAATTCAAAAAATTAACTCTTGCCATCTCTTTAGTTATTGAGAATGGCATTGAAATAGCGGTAATCGCTATTTCTATTTTGGTTTTATACTTGATTTGACTAAATACTAAATGCAAAAATTATCCCCATCTTTCCTTAATCAAGAAAGGGTTTTTGCCTTCGTACTATCTATCAAAACTGCTATTAATTCAGTAAGTTAAAATCAGCAGTTTATAGAAGTGCATCGGGTCTAGGAGAACAACCTTTTTCCTAATTTCGTTAGAATTTGAAAAAAATTACCTTAATCTACCTTAAATAGAATAATTGCTACAGCTTCAGCTATCTTCTACCCAAAGCATAGGTCTAGTATTAAGTCAGTTTGTATCTCTAAGTACAAAAAGACTAGTACTCGACCAACCCAAAATTGACGGGTTAGGACGGACGCGGAGACGGGGAGACGCGGAGAATTTTCACCCGTCATCTTCAGAACTTACGCATGGATACCATATATAGTAGGGGCGATTCATGAATCGCCCCTACAAATGGCGGTTTAACAGTAAATTTGCGTAAGTCCTGATCTTGTTGAAAAGCCCGTCCCAATTATGCTGCATTAGATACACATCAGCTTAATAGAGCAGATAGGCGCTTAGCGTCGCGAATAGCATGACCTTCGGGGTCGTTGTTGAAGTAGACGTACACGTCAACTCCCTGCTTTAGAAACAAGCGGATACGATCAGACCAGGTAGATAGTTCTTGATCACTGTAGCCAGTGCCCCATTGCCCACTATGCATCCGGATATAAGTCCAAGGCGTAGTTAGGTGAATATCGAGTGGCACCGTTGGACTGACTGGCAAGCACAGGGCTGCACCCGCACGTTCTAGGAGAGCGTACACGGATGGAATTAGCCAACTTGGGTGACGGAATTCAAACACATACCGTTGTTGCGGGTACATTTGTAATAATTCCAAGAAGGACTCAAGGCGATCGCTATTCAGATGCCAGGTATGAGGAAATTGGAACAAAATAGGGCCGAGTTTTTCCTCTAAGCCAGATGCTCGCTCCATCAGGCGAGATAAAGGTTCTTCAGGGTCTTTCAACTTCTTCATGTGAGTAAGGAAACGGCTACCTTTGACGGCGAAGAGAAATCCTGGCGGTGTTTGACTGCGCCAAGTTTCAAAGACAGACCGCTCTGGCAGACGGTAGAAGGAAAAGTTGACCTCTACCGTGGAAAAGTGCTGGGCGTAAAATGGCAGTTGCTGGTCGCCAGACAGAAGCGGAGGGTAAAACACACCCATCCAGTGTTTATAAACCCAACCGCTAGTGCCAAGAAACAGCATGGAGTTAGGAGTCGGTGTATTGAGGGACACCGTGCTTACCGTTACCGTCAGCTATTGAAATCATCTGCCTGTTTTCCGAACCTTCAGCTTCTTTGTTAATAAACACAGCCGGTTTGTCCATTTCCGCCGTCATATAAGCGACTGCCATATCCTGCGAGTTATATCTCCAGCCAACCCGTCCCTTACGGTCTACGAGGATGCACCCAGCCTCTCCTTCAACCTTAGATTTTAGAGTGTCGATCGCCTTCTTCGCTGCTTCGTCTGGATGCCTGTCCCCAGCGAGGAAATCGATCGCAGTCTTAGCAAGAACGACTGGGATAATCGACTCGCCATCACCTGTTGTTGAGCAAGCACCGGCTTGATTGTCAGCGTATAAGCCAGAGCCAACTAACGCTGAGTCACCGACGCGACCGGGTAGCTGATTCATGATACCCCCAGTTGAGGTTCCAGCGACTAGGATACCATTCGCATCCAGAGCTACACAGCCAACTGTGTTGGGGCGATCGATAACTTCCTGCTCCTCCTTCCATTCCTGCAATGGCTCATCGGCTATCAAGTCTTCTTTTGCACACATCTCGGCTTCGTTGTCTGCGGCAAAGTGTTCTGCGTTGTGCGCTACTAGCAGCCTGGGCTTTTCATCCATAATCATCCGTGCCACCGATATCGGATGACGCACACCTTTAACTGCTGCTACCGCTCCCCAACCTAACTTATCGCCCTCCATCATCGCTGCGTCTAGCTCCACTTCTCCTTGAGTGTTGAGAACTGAGCCAAAACCTGCGTTAAACGTCGGGTCAGCTTCGAGAACGCGGATGGCTGCCTCAACGGCTTCTGCGGCACTACCTCCGCTCCGAAGTACTGCCCAACCTGCCTCTACTGCTGCCAAGCAGCCAGCATGATTGGCTTCAACCTTGTCCTCCGTGATGGTTTTTGCCCCACCATGAACAATGATGGCTAGTGTCATTGGTGTCTCCTAACTAAATTTTTCAGAGGTTTGTGTAAGTGTCGAAGGCAAAACGGCTAGAGTCAATCAGTTCACCCATCTGGCAATAGCGTGTAAGCGCAATCACTCAGTCGGTGAAATAAAGGCTGCTTAGGGAAACTCCGACTGAGCTAGAGTCAGAGCTTCTTTATCTATCTGATTAACTATTGCCGTGCCAAGTGAATGAGATATTTTTCTATCGGTGAATTCCCTCACTCAGCGGGCATTGAATACTTCTTTTACATTCAAGCGCAGCCAACAAATTAAAACTTCATCCTTAGAGGTGTCTTACCTGCGCTCAAGGAAGGATTGTCTATTAATCTATACTGTTATCCTCAATACAAAGTGCAGCATTCTAGGAGCGCAAGGTCTTACGCGCTGAAAAGAGTGCGATCGCTCTTTGCTACCAAAACGGTTTTCTGAAAAATATAAATCAGCCAGAATTATTTGGCACTAATGGGTTTGTTCGGTTCTAAATGGCACTGAATCTGGATGCAGGTTTATAGTAAATGAAGGTTGGCAATTAGGCTCTCGAGTATTGCACGTAATCTCCTGCACTGTCGTTGCCCCGTCTAGATCCAGCTCAATTAGATTTCATTATTGGGAGTTCGCCCCCTTTGGGGGCGAACTCTTGATGAAAGTAAATAGAACGCTATAGTGATTCTGAGTACATCAATTCTGGATTTTAGCGCTTTTATATCTATGATTAGCTGCTCAGTGTCTATCTCATCGTTGGTTTTCAATCCTGGTTCTTCGTTCATTGCTAGAACGTGTGCCTACTATGTTGCCCAACATTATGACTAACTCTTTAGTTGTAAGCATCTCTCCAAAGGGTAGAGCTAATGTATCAATTACTAGTGATTTTTAATACCTTCCAAAAACTCAATTCCCTTAACTAAAGCAGTGTAATCCCTTATCTTGTAAATTCTTCTCGATTTGCTGCATTTGGTCGATCGTCTCTCCAGAAACAATTCCGTAAATTTCGGTATAGATCTTTCCGTATTTGACCAACTGTTGAGCTGAGAGGATGATAAAGTCTTTGCGATCGAGTTCAGGTTTTAGGGTGACTAGAATAGAGTCTAATGTTCCATCCATACGGTAGTCACTGGAATATTTAGCGACCTCCTTTCCCAGCCCTAATAGAGTATTGCGCTGCAAGCACAGAGGCGTCGATCCATTGACTCGAAAATTGGCATCGATCATATAAAGCTCTCCGTCTTTATCTTCTAACACATCGAAGCCAATGAAGCCGAAATAACCTTGTTGATGAGCATACTGACCGATGGCGGCAATCATCTCAAAAAATCGGCTCATATCGGTTTCACGATAGTGAATCAGTCCTCCTAAATAGTTTCCTTCCTCGGTAACGAGTTGACTAGTGGTACCGATGAGCGTGATATCTCCCGCCTTATTGACATAGAACTGCACGCAGTAGTTCTGTACAGCATTCTTGACGAACTCGGAGACAATAATCGTATCGAGCAACTGAATATCGAGATATTTCTTCAGTTCTTCAAGGCAGTAGTTCAGTTCGCTGCTACTTCTGATAATGTATGTGCCTTCTCCTGAGAGTCCGTGTGATGTTTTGATCAAGTAGGGGAATTGTTCTGGTAGCTGAATGTCTTCGAGATTGACTTGGTGCAGATTGTAGCTTGAATATTTCGGACATTGCACACCCGAATCGGCTAGTGTTGCTTTGCTGAGCAAGCAGTAGTGAGTGTCCGGTTCAACGGCATGTTTTTCAGGTTTCAAATGATCAAACGGAAATAGAGTGATCACTTTGTCAAAGCGATCGCTTTTGCTCAGCTCATCCAGATAAAGTGAGCAGTCTATCATCTCCATATTAGAGTCGTTGAAGCTAAAATGCTCCCGCCAGTAATTCCTCAGCAACTGAGGTGGCTCAATAATGATAATTCCTGGAATAGTGCCACCTAGCACAGCCAAATTTTTCCAAGGTTCCTTCTGGCAAATCTTGTCAAAGGAAGTTTTGGTCGCTTCACTACTGCCGTCTTGAATAAAGTAGTTGTTTGTGTTGGGGTAAGCCGCCCAACTGGCAGTTGCCGGGTAATTCAGGATGAACGCATAAGAGGCATCTGTGAGGTCTTGAGCTAACAAATCGGAAAAATAACTTCCTTGAAAGTAAGGGAATTTGTAGATTGAGTTCATAGAAAAAATTTCACATCTAAACTTGAAGTCAACGTTTTCAAAGTACACTGTTGGGCTTAGAAAACACCCCTACCTAGAAGGGTAGGGGGAGATGAGGTAATAAATCTATGTATTTGGGCTTACTCCTCCGAATAGAGGAGACCCCCTGGAAAAGGGGCGAGCCTTTATCATTGGTAGGATACAATGCGCTATCCTATCAGCAACCAGGGTTGAGTTATGAAATAATTGCTATAAATGAATCTTAGTATCCGTTCAAGTTGCGTTTTGCCTACCTGAAGATGGGTATTAGATTAAATTTGATAGTGTAATGGAATACAAAAGCCTAGTTAAATAATTCGTAATTCGTAATTCGTAATTCGTAATTGATATTCAGTTGACAATGTAAACGTCAACTGAATATGTGCGGTCTTTAGAGGCTGGAGACTCTAGGCCCGTCTTTAGTTAGGAATTACATAGTTTGCTAATGCGAAAGTGAGTATTCATAATTCCGAATTAGTTAAATATTTTACACATATTGGGAACCTATTTAATTGTAAGTGTTACGGCTTGGGAAATGGAGTGGTTTATTACCGTCTTCTACTAAAATTACGGGAATGGAACTAGTTTCTAAAACCGCTTGCGATACGGAACCGATGAGTACCTGTTCCCAAGGCTGATGTCCTCGTTTTCCCATCACAATGTCTGTAGCCTGATACTCTTGTGCGATCCGAACAATTTCTTTGGGCACTGAGCCAGAAATGGCAATAAATTGATAGCGGATATCTGAAAGTAATTTTTGAGTGCGATCGCGTAATTGTTCAACAGCCTCCTCATCAGCAAGATGAATAACGTGCAACACAATCACTTCCCCCTCATTGCGCCGCGCTAAACTCGCTACCTTTGCCAAAACTGCTGTTGCTAGGGGAGAAGTATCAACTGCGGCTAAAAATACCATGCGAGTTATCACCGTGACTTTAGTCGGATCGACTTCTCCCCGTTCCAATAATTTTGGTGCAAAGGTAGGGATTGCCCAAGCACCTATCGGTGCTGTGATCAAAATCGATAAGGCAGCAACAGCTAAAATAATCTCTCCCCCTTCAATTCCCATCGCTAGGGGAATGGCACCAATGGCAGCTTGAACTGTTGCTTTTGCCATATTACCCGGTAGTAAAAATAGTCGCTCTCGTCCAGTCCAATTACTGCCTAAGGTGGATAAATACCACCCTATCATGCGGCCAAAAAACAACCCAATCACTAAAACAAGAAGTCCGGGTAAAAAAGTATTTCCTAATACTTGAAGTTGAATGCTTGCTCCCAATAATACAAATAAGACAATCTCAGCTACAACCCATAAGCTATCAAAACCACCCCGCAAGCATCGAGCCAGCGGTGCATCAAACTCAATCAAAAAGAACCCCATTGCCATAGTAGCTAAGTAACCCGAATAGGGTAAAGCTTTCTCTACAATTACCAGCAAAAGAGCAATTCCCGCTGCAATTAGAACATCTTGTACTGTGTTTTGTGTCCAATTTTGTTCAGTGAGCAGTGAAACAGTTAAACGGGCAGCAATATAGCCAATTAAAATACCCAGACTTATTTCCACTAACACTTGGAACGGTAGCAGTTGGACAGCAGTTAGAGTAAATCCTCCCGGAAGGGTGATGTTCTCGATTCTTCCTTGACCTAAAAAACTTAAAAGTAAGTTAAAGGCTAACAATAACAGTACATCCGATAGCGCACTCCCTGTGAGAATGGCATCGGGAATTCCTTTGGTGACACCCCAACCTAAACTTTTTAGCCGCAGCATTCCAGGGACAATGACGGCTGGAGATTCTGCACCAATGACACATCCTAGAAGTAATCCTGTAGGCAAGTCAAAATTAAAGATGAATCGGGCGGCAAATGCGATCGCAACCGCTTCTGTGATTGCTGGCAGAACTCCTAAACGCAGTGCTACACTTCCCTGTTGGGCAAGCTTTTCTCTATCTAGCCCCAAACCTGCTTTCATCAAGATAATCATGACTGCAACCATTCGGAGCTGATCAGCGGCTGCAAGTGCTTCTGGGCTAATCACATTACCAACTTGCGGACCTAACAGTATCCCCACCAAAATCATGCCGATTAAAGGTGGCGCACCTAAGCGTCGGGCAATCTGGCCAACAAAGAAGCCCATCAACAAAATCCATAAGGCACTCGCTAACATTCCCAGACTCCTAAATTCCTTCACAACAGCAGTTGGCCGCTACAGGAGTCTAGAGATAAATAGCCCTACCCTCTAGCAGCAAGCCAGAAAAGTAGGAGCCATCAGCCTTTTAGTCATCAAAAATTATGAATTATAAATTATGAAATGATGTGTAATTCATATAGAGAGAAGAGCTTCTGCTCAAATGTTTTAGTAGTCTACATTAAGGAAGAGTGACAATTGCCTTCTCAATCTATGAATGGTTAATTCATAATGGGTACATTCATAATTTAAAATCAGCAATCTATGCTGTGACTTACAGGCGGTTACGGCGAGCTCCATCGCCTTTAGTGTACATAGAAAGATAGCATATTTTTCGACAGCCGAAGTATTCAATCGAACAAAAGATTTTCGCATCCTCCGATGGAATGGCCTGGATAGGGGAAGCGTCATCGTTGGGTTAGGCGTACTGTATGGGTGGTCAAAAAAATAGGGCGGAAAGCATGAACAGCGATCGCTTATAGCTGTCGCCATAAAGGTTAGGACAGATATAAGGGTTGAAACGACCATATATCAGTAATAAACCTCTACCTTTTGCCTTCTGCCTTTTGCTATAACTTCGCTTATCGTCATGAAAGTTTGCCATAAATACCCCACTGAGAGCTGATAGCTCAGTAAGCCTCTGTTGTTTTCTCAGATTAGGTGGCCCAAATCAATGATTAATTACACAATTGAGCCAAAAGCAGACGGTTATAGACTTACAGTTTGGGAACCAGCGCCACTGACAAGCGATCGCGTTAATCCCTTTTTCTTTAAAGCGAGTTACCTCATCAGTTCTCCCCTAGAAGCATTGGCACTCCTGAAGCTTGTACAGGGGGGGAAGTACTAAGACTCACCCCTTGACAGAAACTCAATTATGTACATTCAGTCCCAGCTTCTTTTTTAGGTGTCTTCACTAGAATTATCTCAATGCTAGTGCAGCGCAGCGAAAATAATCCGCCAGTCCAAAAAGGTTAAAAAGCTTACTGTACAAGCAATATCCCTCTAGTTAAAAGGTTATTACCAGCTAAATTTCTAAATACCTTCTACTTGTTCGTCCGTGAGGCATAACTTCTATCGGCTTTTTTAAGTCGTGGATAAAGGGATTGATATCGCATCCAAGCCTCTTCTAGGGCCCAATTAACTGATTGGGGAGTTGCAGCAAGCGTTGGTGTGGCTGCCAGTTTGCTCGTGTCATTCGCATCTGCGTATACGCCAATTCCGATACCCGCCAATAAAGCAGCACCCCGCGCGGAAGCAGCAGCAACGGTAGTTGCATAGAGGGGTATTCTCAATACATCAGTGAGTAATTGTTTCCAAGGCATTTCTGCCGTGCCACCGCCTGCTAAACGCAGTTGTGTCGCTTTAAAACCTGTTGCCTCAAGTGCCTCAAAACCTTGTCGCAAGGCAAAAGCAACTCCCTCTAAAGCTGCCCGCATCAGGTACGGCTGTGTGTGATGAAGTCCAAGCCCCACCCATGCGCCGCGTACATAGGGGTCAAGGTGTGGAGTTCGCTCACCTGTGAGGTATGGCAAAAATGTCAACCCTTCACATCCTGGGGGAACATAAAAGGCTTTAGTATAAACTTGCTCCCAGCTTAAGCCGAGGATACCTCGCACCCACTCAAGCGCTAACCCCGCATTTTGCATTGCTGCAAGGGTGTACCACTGGTTAGGTAGGGCGGCTCGATAGAGATGTGTACGACCATGAGGATCGAGAATGGGTTGGGAGCGAGGTGTAATGATTTGAGCGCCTGTGCCGATGGTGAGTTGAACTAATCCAGGCTCTAGTAATCCGTTACCAAGTGCCGCCGCTGCTGTATCCGCAGCACCAGCGATGACGGGTAAGCCAACTCTTAAGCCAAGATGCTCTGAAGCATCAGTTGTTAGGTAACCTGCGATCGCACTAGAGGGGATAATTTTGGGTAACCAATCACAACGTAGCTTCAGCGCTGAGATGGCTTCCTCTGCCCAGTTGTCTGACACAACATCGTAAAGCAAAGTACCACTAGCGTCAGAGGGTTCGGTTGCAACTTCTCCAGTCAGCCGTAACCGTAGCCAATCTTTTGGCTGAAGTGCCCAACGCGCTTCGGTGTAGACAGTAGGCTCGTGTTCTCGTAGCCACAACAAAGTTGGCCCCGCCATTCCAGCCGTGATTGGGTTGCCCAAGCACTCTAGAATAGTGGCATTGAGGGAATGATAAGTGTTCAGCGTGGTGCTAGAGCGAGTATCTGCCCAGAGGATAGCAGGACGCAGGGACTGACCCGACTTTGAGGCTAGGACAACACCATGCATCTGTCCTGAAAGTGCGATCGCCTGTACCCGATCGGCATGATTTCCCACTGCCCTCCTAACAGCCTCGCCAACAGCTAGCCACCAATCCCCTGGCTCAGACTCAGCCCATCCGGGGTGAGGTGCATGAACAGGATAGGAGCTTGATGCTTCACCTATTGCGGTTCCGTCTGTCGCTAGAAGCAATGCCTTAGCAGAGCCTGTTCCTAAATCTATGCCAAGCAGCATCAGCGTCATCCTCAAATAGTTAGAAGCTAAGAATAGAAACTTAAAGAACCGTGATTTCTCAGATTCTACCTATTCAGATCCCCCTCGCATCCCCCTTAAAAAGGGGGACTTTGACTGAATTATTGGATGGACGCTTCCAAAGATGCCAAAGTTGACCGCTATGCTTTAAATAAATACTCTACAGATCTACGCAAGGAATTTAAGTTTGTCAAAGACCTCAACTCAATGGCGGTACAGGCATCTGCTGAACGAGCATGGTTAGCAATTAAGCGATTTTACGATAATTGCAAATCCAAGAAGCTTGGAAAGAAGGGATTTCCTCGTTTCCAAAAAGACAATCGTTCAGTAGAGTATAAGACCTCTGGATGGGCGTTGCACCCGACTAAGCGACGTATTACCATTACTGACAAGAAAGGTATTGGTGAACTCAAGCTACTAGGAAAATGGGATATTCACACCTATCCAATTAAGTCCATCAAGCGAGTTCGCTTAGTTCGTCGCGCTGATGGATATTACTGTCAGTTTGCGGTAGATGTTGAGTGCATTGATATTCAGCCACCTACAGGTAAAGAGATTGGGTTAGATGTCGGTTTGGAGTCTTTCTATACTGATTCAAACGGACATCAGGAGCCTAATCCTAAGTTTTTGAGAAAATCTGAGTCTGATATCAAGCACGTTCAACGTCGCATCTACAAGAAAAAGAAAGGTTCAAACAATCGCCGCAAGGCAAGAGCTAGATATTCCAAAAAACACTTAAGAGTAAGTAGGCAGCGAAATGAACACGCTAAGAGACTAGCGCGTAACGTATGTTTGTCTAACGACATAATTGCTTATGAAGACTTAAGAGTTGCAAATCTACTCAAGAATCACTGTTTAGCTAAGTCTATTGTTGATGCTAGTTGGCATCAGTTCAGGCAGTGGTTAGAGTATTTTGCAACCAAGTTTGGAAGATTAGCTGTTGCTGTTCCACCTCAGTACACTTCTCAAGAATGCAGCCAGTGTAAGGTGATTGTGAAAAAATCCCTCAGCACTAGAACACACATTTGTTCGTGTGGTTTGATTTTGCAAAGGGATTGGAATGCGGCTATCAATATTTTGCTTAAGGCAAAATCTACGGTCGGGCAGACCGGAAGTAACGCTACAGGAGTTGGAGCCTCTACGCTACTTGGTGCAAACCTGGTAGAGCAAGTTCTGACGATGAATGTAGAATCTCCGTCGCTTTAGCGCGGAGAGTGTCAAGTGTAAAAGTGTTGAGGCAGTGGACTTAGACGACACCAAAAAGGTAGTAGCTGCCTACAATATTAAAGCTACCCCTATGCTTAATAGTTATATTAATACTCTAAAGAAGCAGATTATACATCATCTTTGAAAAATTGGATAAATATCATGAACCCAAGATCTCAAAGTACTTCTGCACCCACAAACTCGTTTCTGGCTGCCTTGCCTGATGCAGAATATCAACGGCTATCGCCTCACTTAAAAAAAGTATCTCTGCGTCAGGGTCAAGTTCTGCATGAAGCCGGGTCGCCTCCAGGGAGCGTTTACTTTCTCACTGAGGGTATCGCGTCTTTAACACTGGGCAGTGAGGAAGGTAAAGAAATGGAGTTGAGCATCGTCGGAGACGAAGGTATCCTAGGCGAAAGAGCAATTTTTGCAGGCAATGGCTTGCAGTTGATCCGATGTGCGATGATTACCAACGGCAGCGCTTATAAGATGCCCCCAGACATCTTTCACCAAGAGTTCAATCGAGGTGGTGTGCTGCAACAGTTGGTGTTGAGTCGGTTAGAATCGCGGATTATTGAAGCTTCCCAAACCGCACTTTGCAATCAAATGCACGGACTGGAGCAACGGTTGTGCCGCTGGCTGCTGACATTTGCCGATCGCTTGCACAACGAAGAAATGGCTATTACTCAAGAACTTGCCAGTCAGATGTTAGGCGTTCGCCGTGCTGGAGTCACAATGGCGGCGGCAGTACTGCGCGACGCTGGACTAATCGAGTACTCACGCGGTCGTATTAGGATTGTTGACCGCGCAGGATTAGAAGATCACGTCTGCGAGTGTTACGAAGTCATCAAAAAGGCAACTGGGCCATCGTGCGTTGAAGGACGCAAAGACGCGGAGAGTAGGAGACGCCCAGACAGTGTCCAGAGCAGGAATCAGACGCAGACTGCATCTACGATGCAGTCTGCGCCTCGAACTGTTGGAACTTTCGGTATTCAGCAATATCCAATGACCTAAGTGGATATTGCCATGAGTGTTCTTTTAGCACCAACCTCATGCAAGCTGCAACAACTCAGGCGGGATAGCCGTACCTTTGCATTGGTAACCTCCTCCCAAGCCGTCCGGAAATAGACCGATAAAATCGAATCAAGGAAATCTTCCAGGCAGCGCGATCGCGCTTCGCTGCAATAGAAGTAGATACGTCACTACCTTGAACGGAGGACTGGCGATGAATCAAGTCAAAACGGTCGCCTTATTAGGTCTTTTAAGCGCCCTATTGATTACGGTTAGCTACTGGCTAATCGGTGGCTGGATGGGGGCTTTTGTCGGAATTGCTCTGGCTGCTGTAACCAACCTAGGGTCTTGGTACTATTCAGATCGCATTGCCCTAGCTGCTTATGGTGCTCAGCCCGTCAGTCCTAACGAAGCACCTAGCCTTTATCAGATCGTGCAACGCTTAGCTCATCGTGCTAACCTGCCGATGCCTGCGGTTTACATTGTTCCAACGCCTTCCGCCAATGCATTTGCTACAGGGCGTGACCCGGAACACGCAGCCGTGGCTGTTACTGAGGGAATTATGAATATTCTCCCAGAGGATGAGTTGGAAGCTGTCATTGCTCACGAACTCAGTCACATTTACAACCGTGATACGCTAACGCAAGCTGTTGCTGCCACAATTGCTGGGGCAATTTCTTTTCTAGCTCAAATCATTAGCTACAGTATGTGGTTCGGTGGCGGTTCTGGGGATGACGATAATGGCCCCAATCCATTAGGGATGCTATTCACCATCATTTTGGCTCCGATTGCTGCCACTGTAATTCAGATGGGCATTTCACGCACCAGAGAATTCTCTGCTGATGCCGGTGCAGCACGATTAACGGGAAATCCTAGAGCTTTAGCGCGTGCACTTCAGCGCTTGGACAGCAATGCACGTCAGATGCCAATGACGGGTAATCCTGCCTTTGAGCCACTGCTGATTATGAATTCCTTTGCTGGTAATTTCTTGGGCAACCTGTTCTCTACTCACCCTTCAACAGAGGCACGGATTCAGAATTTGCTGAAGCTGGAGCAAGAACGATTGATGTCTAATTCTTATAACCTTGGGGGGTAGAAAACTCGTGAGCTGATTGAGTAAGTTGAAATTCTACCATTGGCTAAGGTTTTTCCCTGTTCAGAGCAGTTAACTGTACTCAAGGAGAAATGAATATGACGTCTGAATCCAATATTCCCAAGGAGCGTGCTCTGGTTGAATATGACGAACCGACGAAACCTGTCGTCAGCGAAGAGACGAGAAACCTTGTCAATCAAAATATGCAAGGTGAATCTGATGAGGTCAAGAATGAAACGATGGCGCTGATTGAAGCGATGAAAAGGCGAGCGCAGTCAGAGGTTCAAGGTGCAGGCAATTTAGCTCGCGACACTTATCTATCTGCCGTAAAGCAAGCGCGAGAAGCGATCGAACAGAATAAAGTTTTTGATTCAGAGCGAATTGAATATTCTTTTAAGCTGCTTCAAATGGATGCAGAAAAGAATTGGGAGACAATTGTTCAGGAGGTGAGTACCTTTGGCGATCGCCTTGCTGATGCGGCCAAAGCGGCTTGGGAGACTCTAACAGCTCCTCGACCTGGTTCTAAATCGTAAGTGTTTTAACCAGAAATTATGAATTATAAATTATGAATTATGAAATGATTTGTAATTCATACAGGTTAAACCCTCCCACTAAAGGCTTTATCTTTTAGGGAAATACATTTAGGAGGAGTCTCGCATCTCCTTCTAAATGCATGAAGGGTTAATTCATAATTTAGCATTTATAATTCATAATTTATGATACGTTCTTTTGTAAACTTAGTAATACATTGCTCAATTCACTAGGTTCATGAATTAAGAAATCAGGCTGATGTTTAGCTAGGATTTCTCCTGAATTAAATCCCCAAGTCACAGCAATCGCTTTTATTTTAATTTTCTTAGATGCTTCTATATCTCTAGTTTCATCCCCGACGTAAATAACCTCCTCAGAATTTAAATTATTTCTCCGCATCAATTTCTTTAGCGACTTATCCTTACTAAAAATCGATGTTTCTGAATAGACAAAACTAAAGATATCTTGCATTTCCTGGTTATTAATGAAGGTTCTAACATTGTTTTCGGAATTAGATGTTAGTATACCCAAACAATAACCTTCTTTTTTTAACTCTATTAATGCATCTTTAATTCCATGAATAGGATTTAAAGTCTGAATTTCAGGTTGTAATTCTTCCCTGATTTTCTTTAAGAGAAAAGGAATTTTAAAAAATGAAATTCCCGATTGCTTAACTATCTCTCTTGAACTTAAATCTCTTACTTTAGGAAGTTCCTCTGGATCAGCCGTTTGATATCCAAAGTCTTTAGCCAAACGATTCGTGATTCGGACAAGGGCATCAAGCGTATCAGCTAACGTGCCATCAAAATCAAAAATAATTACTTTTACACTCATTCTTTAGGCTAACCTGCTGATCAATGAGGGACTGGTAACTGGAAATAAAGAAGATCACAAGGAAGTATCTCCTCTTGAACTAGCCATTAACAGCTAGAAATCAAATCGCTTCAATGATAAAAAGCTTCATGCCTTATCCGCTCTTTTTGATAATTTTTCTCCTCATCCTCAATGCAGATGCCATATTTCTTACCCGGCAATCATGAACTAGATGTTTGAGCGGACTCCATATTGATACGGGCATTTCTTCGCAACATCTCTGGCTTAATTCGTCGCAGTGCTGACGCTGGGAAACGCCGATTCCATTCCTCATCCGATATTGTGGCTAATTCCGTCAGGGTGGGAGCGACATTCTCAGAGTAGGGTTGAAACTCAGCTACATCAGTAGGCTGAGCAAAGCGTTGATTCCAAGGGCAAACGTCTTGGCAGATGTCACAACCGGCAACCCAACCTTCCAAATGGTTTGCAATAAATTTCGGTAATTCTTTAGCCCTATTTTCTATTGTATGGTAAGCAATACAGCGATTGGCATCCACGACAAACGGTTTAGCGATCGCACCCGTGGGACAAGCCTCTAGACAACGGGTGCAAGTACCGCAGTGCTGTGTATGAGGAGTGTCTGGAGTCAGTGCCAAGTTCGTCAGAACTTCTCCTAAGAACACCCAACTGCCATAGTCTCGTGTAATCACATTACCATTTTTGGCAATCCAGCCGATTCCCGCTCGTTCAGCCCAAGCTTTATCCTGAACTGGACCTGTATCAGCATAGTATCGCGCTTGAATCCCTTCACCTTGCTCACAAAGCCAGTTATTCAATGCCTTCAACCTTTTATGCATTACCTTATGGTAGTCTCTTCCCCACCCATAACGGGAGATTTTGGCATATTGCTTGTCTTGTGGGCGTTGGTGAGGGGTGTAGTAGTTCAAGGCTACACAAATCACTGAGTGCACGTCTGGCATACAGGCACGAATATCAAAGCGCTTGGGATTGTCCATCCAAGCCATATCGGCTTGATATCCCAGCGCCAACCAAGCCTGGAGACGTTCCTGTGCTAGAGAGTCTGTCTCCTCTACTGCCGCAATTCCACATAAATGAAAACCTAGCGATCGCGCTTTCTGCTTTACCTGAGTGCTGTTAACAGGTACGTTCTCCGGCAGTGACATTGATCACAAATAACCTAAACTATTAATAATAATTTTTAGACGGCACTATTGACAAACCTTATTTGCATTTTTTAATAAAACGGAGAAAGATGAAATCAAGCCCTTGCTGACTAATTTTTCTCAAATTGCAACACGGAATATCTAACTCCATATCCAAGAAAAGGCTCTGCAATATCCATCTAAGAGGGCAGGTATCATACCCTCCTTTTCACTTAAAAGTAATGACAGGACGAGAAGAAAGTTAGGACGATCTGATGACAATCGCTCAAGAGCCAAGCTCAACTAATCAGCCGACATTTGCTGTTGCTCTAACGATAGAAGGAATTGATGAACCCGTCGTGCTGCGTTATTTCCAAACCATGAACGCTGGCGACTATCAGGAAACAGCGGCTCTGTTTGCTGGCATGGGTGCAATGCATCCCCCCTTTGAGCAACCCATAGAAGGACAAGAAGCGATCGCAACCTACCTAGAAGCAGAAGCCAAGGGAATGCAGCTATTGCCCCGCCAAGGAATTGCCGAACCCCTAGAGGACGGACAAACTCAGTTTCAAGTGACGGGAAAAGTTCAAACCCCCTTGTTCGGTGTTAATGTTGCCTGGATATTTATCCTCAATTCACAACAAGAAATTCTTTACGCAAAAATCAAGCTGTTAGCCTCTCCGCAGGAACTCTTGGGCTTGCGTCATAACTGAGGCATGAGCATCTGTACTCAATAGCCAAAAGCGATCGCAAAACGCTGCAACCATAAGGCAGAGTACAAATTTTGACATCCTCACCGTCCTCGAAGGACGGTGATTCCCTACCCGTCGAACAGTTTAAGCTGACCGTACTTTAAATGGGGTCAAGGAGTTGGACATAAGGCAAGTCAGTCAACTTAGCAAAAGTTTAGAGCCTAATATCAAGAAAAACAAAATTTTGTAAAAAAATGTAAATAATGCAGAGAAGAAAGTCTTAAAAACCATCACACGACGCTTTTAGCTCTGGGATTCTTCAGCTTTAGGCAAACTCGCTTCCAACTTCAGGCAATTCTGACCATTGACCTGTAAGCGATACTCTACCCGATCCATCAGTCGGTTCATAATCAGCCAACCATAACCACTCTCTTGTTTATCGTCTGGATTAGGCGGCAAATAAGTGGATAAGTCAAATCCTTGCCCATAATCCCAAATTTCTAAAACGATATCTCGATCCTTAACTTCTAAGCGAATCAAAACTGGTAAATTAGGCTGATCTTTATGAGCATGACGCACAACATTGGAGTAAGCTTCGACTAACGCTAAGCGCAACCGACTCGATTGGCGTGGCCAATCCACAGAATCGCCCAGTTCCACTTCCAGCGTTCCTAGCAACCAGTTTTCAACAATGCTCAAAAATTTCAAGTCACTCGGTACATGTAGCTCCGTTTTCATTAACTACAGAACCTCCAGAGAAAGTATTGTTTGGTCATCTTCCTGAACATTGTTAGTGCACGATCGCAAGCGAGCAATTAAATGAGTTAAATCAAAAAGAGGGGGTGCCTGAAGTAAGAGTTGCCAAAGCCCCGATGTTCCCAGCATCGAACTCGTCCGTGGCTCATCGTTTTTCCAGCAGTTGTTATTTTCTATTGTCGTTGTCACTGTTGCTTCTGTAACACCATCACTCGTTAACAACAAGATTTCGCCTGGATTTAACGTTATAATCCCGGCTTTTGCTTTCCAAACGGGTAATATCCCTAAGGGAATGCCACGCACCTTGAGGTAATTTGGCTCTATTGTCAAGTCCTGATCTGGGGCTGCTCGCTGCTGAGCGACCAAGCGGTGAGACCACACTAAAGGATAAATGTGACCGGCATTGGCGTAGACGAGTTGCCTGGTTGTCGGAGTATAACGAGCCAGTGCCATCGTAATGAAACAATTGGTGCTGAAGAGGTCATCTGACATGATGCTGTTGAGATTTCGCATCACTACTTCCGGTTCTGGTGAGGCTTCTTGAGCGAGTTCCCGACGCAAGATCGAAATCGCACTAGCCATAAATAAGGCAGCCGGGACACCTTTACCCGAAACATCGCCGACTGCCAACCACACATCACCTTGGGGATGAACATAAACTTCAAAAAAATCTCCCCCTACTTCTCTTGCGGGGTAACAGTGAGCTTGCACTCTCACTTCTTCAACATCTGGCCAACTCTGCCGCAGTAGGTTGTTTTGGATCTGGCGTGCCACCTCTAACTCAGCACGCATTTGCTCTGCTTGAAGTTGAGTGCGTTGATAGAGTTTTGCCTGAGAAATGGCTAAAGCAGCCTGCTCTCCTACCGCTTCAATCAACTGTACGTCTTCAGGTGTCCAAGGCTGCTTACTTCCTTGCTTATAAAGAGACAAAACTGCCATAAGCTGCTGTTGGCAAATGAGAGGAACAACTAGATGTTCATCATAAACAATTTGCGATTTTTGACTTGTTATAACGTCTTGGATGATAATTTCTTCATTAGGAAGAGTAGGATGCGCGGCTTCCGGATCAATTTGGTAAGAAAAAGCATCTGGGATCAGTTGCTCACCGTCTACCGGTTGCAGGATACAACTCGTTGCCTCAAAGTTGCGACCGATTGTGGTGACAATGGTTTGTAGCATACTGCTATAGTCCAACGACTCTCGAATTGCCGTTGTTACCACATTAAACAGTTCTTCTCGTCGTAAGGCGCGGCGAAGTTCGTGCGTTCTCTGTTTAAGAACTCGATAGGTATCAGCCGCTTGTTGCACGATCGCTTTGAGGTGTTCAGGGTTCCATGGCTTAGTGATGTATTTAAACACCTTGCCCGAGTTGATAGCTTCCACTAAATCTTCAACATCAGTGTAGCCCGTTAACAGGATGCGAATGGTTTCGGGAAAGCGTTCAACCGTTTTACTCAAGAATTCTGTACCATTCATGAGGGGCATTCGCTGATCAGAAATAATCACAGCCATCTCTCCCTCAGTGTCCAGAAGTTTTAACGCACTCACAGCGCCATCGGCTTTAAAGACCTGAAAATCTCGTCTGAAGGTTCTATAAAGTAAATCCAAGTTGTCAGGCTCGTCGTCCACTACCATCAATTTGAGTTTGCTTTGATCTGCCTGACTCATTTGCTTGCTCCGGTTCCAGGTTAGTTAGAGACGACAGCTTGAAGATCATCCGATTGGTTGGAAAGGAGGCAGTTTCAACTCTACCAATCACAGCAACAAAATTCTCCAAGCATTTTTCTCACTAGAGATGCCCCCGGTGTCTAACTATAGTAGTGCTTGCTGTTGATGAACCTCAGCCACTTGAAAGACTTTCTTAACCGCTGCTCGCTACCCTTGATACATGGCTTGATCGCATGACCGAAGTCTTATACTGCATCAGAATAGATTCATCCGCAACTATCCTAAATCAACCAGCCACTTTTAGTCTCGAAAAGCGATGATACTGATGCACTCTCAAGCTCTAAGTAGATGGGCATTAATATTTGTCGTTGATGCAAGGCAGAGGGTAGAAGGCAAAAGGGAAGAGGGTTTTAGGCTCTCAACATTTGTTTACACACCTGCGTTTATTTGTACCTACCTACTTATCGTCAGATTTTCCCAAAAAATGCTCTAGAAATGGAGAGGCAATTGCGATCATGTTTCGCTTATGATCAGCCAGCAGTACAGATTACCGCTGGCTGTTGATTCGTTAAAATTTGAGTCGCTGCTGGTAAACAACAAATTCACTGAGAAAGGGAACTCCTGAACAGGGAACGGGGAACAGCAAGGAAACGCGCCGTTTCGGAGTTTTCAGTCTCAATTTCCCCAAACCCTTGAGAGTTGTAAGCCCCCCCTCTAGGAACAGGGCTAAATCAGGTTTGGAGGAGAAAATTGCTTTAGTGGGATTGTGTTGGAAAGAGTCCCGAGATTGGGGAATTTTCTCTCCTAGCTCCCAGGAGCTTCTAGGAACTCCTCAAATTAATTGAAATAGCCCCTACACTCCGTGAGAAGTTCGCTCGGAGTCAGGGTCTCACCGAAGAAGACGCGGAGACACGGAGACGCGGAGAGTTCCCGTGAGAGGTGCGACACGAGCCATGAGACGCCCAAGGGCGTGAATGTCCAAGGGTTTGAAGCCTCGTCCCATTCTTTGAATGGGACGCCTGGAATTGGGCGGGGTCTCAATCCTCGTCCAATTTCTGTCCCCGTGTCTCCCCCTCCCCGCGTCCCCGCGTCCCTGAAATCCTCAACTCAAGCCTTCAGTGTTCCCTATTGCTGCTTCCCCAATTCCCCTTAACCAGCGAATCGCGTATTGAGCAGTTGCCTGCCTTTTAACCCGATCGCTCAACCCACCAAGCCAGAACGGAGAGCGCGGACAGCCGCTTGGGTTCGGTCATCAGCGCACAGTTTATTTAAAATATTCCGGACATGGGTTTTGACGGTGCCTACAGTAATGTAGAGCTTTTCTGCGATCGCGGCATTGCTGCATCCTTCAACAATGAGCTGCAAGACCTCCAATTCCCGCTCTGTCAGGGGATAAGCTTCAATTAGCTGACTGTATTCCGGTTCAGCCGCAGAGATCGTCACGGTTTTTGAGACTGCCGCCGCCTCTGTACTTCCCTCAATAGTCCGGGTTTTATTCAGCACAATTTTAGCGATCGCTGGATCGATCCAAGCGTTCCCTTCATTGGTCACCTGGATCGCTTCTAGCAAATTATCAAAGCTAATATTTTTCATGCAGTAAGAGTCGGCACCAGCAGCAAACGCCGCCAATACAGCATCTTCATTATCCTGTAAAGTCAGTACCAGAATTTTGGTGGGTTGTTCCTCCTCTGTGACTTGAGCTTCTTTGAAGCGTCTTGTCAATTCAATTCCATCCATATCGGGAAGACCAATGTCAACAATGCCGATATCCGGTTTGGATGTATCCAGTAACTTCAGACCTTCGGCAGCATTGGCAGCCTCACCCACAAATTCAATTTCACTACGCTGTTGTAGCGCGGTTCTTATACCGACTCTCGTTAGGTCATGATCTTCAATGAGAGCAACACGAATTTTACTCATCTTTAACGTCCAGGGTTTGGAATTTAGCTCTTACAGGGGAGTTTATGAAGTTCTGGTAAAGTGTCAAGTGATGTCCACCCATTGGTAGGGGTGGGGATTTGGGCACTTCAGATAGATTCTGAATTATACTGCCAAGTTTCAAACTGCCTTTACCATTAGCTGAAGTTAAAGCCTTTGTGGCAAAAAACTTACTTTTTTCATTGTGGAGTTAAGACTGTTTAAAATCATCCATATATGGATATATCCTATAATCCCAATTTTCCCACGCCTGACAGCGAGAGTGACACTTTTCATCATTCCCAGAACCTTGAGCAACGCTTAAAAGCAAGCCAAGCAAGAGTTTCGTGTCTTCTGGAGACCTTACCTCAAATTGTTTGGCTGGCACAAGCCAATGGGTCAGTTTATCATTTTAACTCGCGCTGGTACGACTATACTGGGCTAGCCGCAGAGGAATCGCTAAATTGGGCATTTTTGCAGGCAATCCATCCCGATGATCGCGATCGCTTACGCCAGAGTTGGGCTGTCAGCATTGCCACAAACGACCTTGCCGCCTCCGACCCTTTCGCTCACCCGACTACTGTTACCGAGTTGTGTTCAATCGGAGTAGCACAGGGATCAAGAGGAACACAGGAAGTTGGGGAAGAGAAAGTTAGTGCTTTGAACGTAATTTCGTATCAATGCCGCATTCAGGGAACTGAGGGAAGTTACCGTTGGTTTAACGGGCAAATCACACCCGTTCGAGGAGAACAGGGTGAAATTTTAGAGTGGATTGGCACTTATACACCCTCCCTATCCATCACCCAAGATGTAGCAGTCCCTTGGCAAACAAGTAGAGGAGTTCCTTGGGTAAGGCCTGCACCCTCAAAACATTGCGATCAACCTCTTGAGTGTTTAGGGAATGAAATATACGAGCTGGGGGAAAGGACATCGTCCTTTTCCCCTTTTCCTTTTTCCTTGTCCCAAACAGATGAAGCTGATTCAGTTAGCACGGTTGGCGTGAGAACCGATACCCAGTTGCAGTCAAACCTAGTCGTTGAGACAGACGCGGGAAAGCTGAACGATCCAGATGCTCCCAACATGAATTTGCTCCATTTGAGTGCAACTGGCTATAAACAGCATCTTCGCCAGCTCATCAGTAAACTCTCCCAGGCTATTATTTGGGAAGCAGAAGCGACAACCAACCAGTTTACTTTTGTCAGTCAAAGTGCTGAGCGAGTTTTGGGCTATCCAGTACAGCAGTGGCTTAATGAACCTGATTTTTGGATGAGTCTCATTCATCCTGAAGACCGGGAGTGGACTGTGGCACTGTGTCAAAAGCAAAGGGTTCAGGGTCGAGATTATGAGCTAGTGTATCGATGTAGACGGGCAGATAATCAGGTAATCTGGCTGCGCGATCGCGCTTTCGTGGTGCGAGATCAACAAGGACGCATACACAAACGTCGCGGGTTAATGGTAGACATTACCCCCGTCAAGCAGGCAGAGATTGAAGCTGTTTCGGGGCAGGGGAAAGAGGAAAGCCCTTTGGATAACTTGCAGGGAAACGGGAAACAGGAAAAGCAAGAGTCGTTGGGCAAAGCCGGACGCAGCGTTACGCAAAGCGATCGCAAGTTAAGCCCGAAAGCGAGTATCAACCTGGCCTTTTCTCCCTTTACCTTCCTGTGTGCTGGAGCAAAGCGACCTAGTGAACAGGTGATTTCTCCTCAACTTCATACGGCTAGTGCAATGGGCGAACAACGCCCAACAGATGGAACCTCCTCTGAGTTGATTGAATTGCAATTTCGGATGCACTTTTCATCGGCGATCGCTAAACTCACTCAACAGGTCATATCAGCCACCCCAATTGTGATGCTGATGGACAATTTAGTTTCCCTAGTTTCCCAAACGCTGCAAGTAGAATATGTCCAAGTCTTGGAATTACTTCCCGATGGCAACGCTTTGAAACTCATCGCTGGTGTAGGCTGGCATCAGAACTTAGTGGGCAATGCACTCATTGATGCAAATGTCAATACACAAGCAGGTTATACCCTACAAGCCCGTCAACCTGTAGTGATAGCAGACTTCAGCCGCGAAAGCCGATTTCAGAATTCGCCCTTACTTCACGACCACAACATTATTAGTGGAATCAGCGTCATTATTCCTGAAGCCTCCTCGGTAAGAGTAGGGAAACATAGGGACACTCAGACACGAGGACAAGAAGAACGATTAACGAATCTCTCGCAACCCCTTGTTTCCTCATCTTCCCCTGCATCCCAAACAACCCAGCCCTTTGGCATTTTGGCGGCTTACACCAGTCGGCAACGGGAGTTCACCCCCAGTGATATTGATTTTCTCCAATCTGCCGCTAACATTTTGACGGCAGCGATTCAGTATCAGCAAACCCATACAGAACTCTACCAAGTTCAAGCTCAACTCGCCCAAACGACAGTAGTCTTAGAAAAATGCACCCGTGAATTTGACGAGTTTGCCTATATTGCTTCTCATGATCTCAAAGCGCCCCTACGAGCGATCGCTAATTTATCTCAATGGATTGAAGAAGATATCAGCTATCAACTCAATGAAGAAAATTCGCATCAACTGCAATTGCTGCGGAGGCGAGTTCACCGCTTAGAAGTTTTGCTTGAGGGGCTATTGCAGTATTCTCGTGCAGGACGCTTCAAAAGTGATCCCGAGTGCGTTGATGTTACAGCCTTATTAAGGCACATTCTGGATACCCTTAATCCTCCATCGGAATTCACCTGTGAGATTTTGCCCGGAATGCCAGTTTTGGTGACAGAACGTTTACCTCTTGAGCAAGTGTTCACTCATCTAATTGATAACGCCATTCAACACCACCCGGCAACAACAGGAACGGTGAAAATCAGTGTTCAAGAGCGACCGGAGGTTTATGAATTTGCGGTTACCGATAATGGCGCGGGAATTGCCCCCCAGTTTCAGCAACGAGTGTTTGGTATCTTTCAAACTTTGGGGTCTCACAATCACAAAGAGAAGGCAGGGGTTGGTTTAGCGATCGCGAAAAAAATTGTAGAAGGGAGAGGAGGTACTATCCGATTGGAATCTCAAGCAGGGTGGGGAGCAACGTTTTATTTCACCTGGCCCAAACTATTGGGTCGAGTTTGACAAATACCACGTTTAAGAGAGAAAAGGGGGAAAAGAGGAACATTTGCTTCATCCCTTGTCCGAGTTTCTTTGTCCCTCAATACTTTACTGGGAAGGGAGTTTAGCTGTGTCTGAAAAAACAGATCTACGCAACTTAACACCAATTGGTATAAACGATTGGAACATTTCGCTGAGTCAGCGTAAACTCCGACCTGATTTATCAGTTACCTACCGAGGCGCTTTAATTATCTCGATTCCAGCTATTTGTTTGTTCGCTTCCATTTTCGTCATTGCTGGACTACGTTCTCAAGTTGTTGCGACACGCAAGCAGCAACAACAAAGTCAACAAACGCTGACCCAAATCAATTACCTACTCAGAACATTAGCGAATGCGGAAAGCGCTGTTCGAGGTTATGTGCTGACGAGGCGTCCTGAGTTGCTCGAACCTTATTTAATCGCAAAAAAACAACTTCCCTCATCGCTAGAGTCTTTAAAAGCCAATGTATTTTTCCAACCTGCACAGCGCCAACAATTCCAAAAAATACCCCTATTAGCACAGCAACAAGTCTTGCTTTTAGAGGAGATTCTTAAGACGAGCAACATACAAGGGCCGACAACTGGAGGTTCGCCCACGATGATCAGCCAGTTGCTCAAAAGTAAGTCAAACATGGATGAGTTGCGTCGGGAAATTGAAGCACTTTCTGAGCAAGAAGAACGTTGGCAACTTACTCGTCAAGAGCAAGCAGAATGGTGGCGGCGGGTGACGACTCTCGTGCAGTGGAGTGCGTTGGCAGGGGGTTTGATGTCCTCTGGAGCAGCCTTGTACCTATTTAATCAGTTAGATCGAGAACTGGCAGCGCGAGCCAGTCGTTTGCGCGATAGCAATATCTATTTGAAAACCGTATTTGACAGTGTTGTTGATGGCATCATCATCCTCGATGAGCGAGGCTACATTCAATCAGCAAATGCCGCTGCGGTAGAAATCTTCGGTTATGAAGCGTCAGAACTTCCGGGTAAACATCTGCAACGGTTAATGGCCCAGCTCTTTTGGGAAGATAGTGGTCAAGTGATGAGGGCTTTAGTCGGGAAAAATCAAGACAAACTCCGCCTACAGCAACAAACCCAAGGACGCCATAAAGATGGAAAACTCTTTCCAATGGAGTTTGCCATTAGCGAATTGTCGCTAGACAATGAATCTCTGTTTATTGCGATCGTGCGTGATATCACTGAGCGGCAACAAGCTCAGGAAACGCTACTAAAACAAGCTCAGTTGTTGGATCTAGCGAATGACACAATTATGGTACTTGACCTCAACGGCACGATTACTTATTGGAATCAGGGAGCACAACGACTCTATGGATTTTCTGCGATCGAAGCCGTAGGTCAATCCATTCACATCCTTCTGAAGACAGAATTTTCTCAACCGCTAGCAGAAATTAAACAAGTCTTATTTGAAGAAGGGTATTGGAGTGGGGAACTTGTGCAATCCCGACGGAATGGAACTCCTGTGGTTGTCAAGAGCGGCTGGACATTGCAGCGAGACGAAATGGGTGAACCTGTAGCGTTTTTGGAAATTAATCAGGATATTACTGAACGCAAGCAAGCTGAAGTTGCTTTACGAAAAAGCGAAGAGCTATATCGAACGCTGGCGAAGAACTTCCCGAATGGAGCCGTGTTTCTATTTGACCAAGACCTAAGATACACGATCGCCGAAGGAACCGCGTTGGCAACTGTAAATTTAAACAGTGAAACGCTGACAGGTAAAACGATAGGAGAAACTTTTCCGCCCGAAATTACTCAAATTTTAGAGCCAATTTATCGGGATGCCTTACGCGGCAACAGGACAGTTACGGAAATCTTTTTTGGGGAGTGCCTTTACCGCGTTCATGTACTGCCTGTTACTAATGACGACGGAAAGGTGTTTACTGGCATAACGGTGATGCAAGACATTACACAAAGCAAAGAAACAGAACAAGCCTTGCGAACTCGTGCGGATGAATTGGCACGACTCACAAGTGTATTAACACAAACAACCGCAAATCTGGAGAAGCGCAACACCGAACTCGACCAGTTTGCTTATATTGTGTCTCACGACCTTAAAGCTCCCTTAAGAGGGATTAGTAACCTTGCTCAGTGGCTTGCAGAAGACTTAGAAGCGCACTTAACCGACGAAACACGGCACCAAATGAATTTGTTGCGGGGTCGCGTACATCGTATGGAAGCCTTAATTGATGGTTTGTTACACTATTCCCGTGTTGGCCGTCTACGCACAGAATTGCAACTTGTGGATGTGGAGACGTTACTCGCACAGGTGATTGACTCATTGGCACCTCCACCAAAATTTACCATTACAGTCATGCCCGATATGCCTACACTTTGGACTGAACGGTTGCCCTTAGAGCAGGTATTTGCCAATCTCATTAGTAATGCAATTAAGCATAATCCCCGACCCGATGGGCAAATTGTGATCTCCGTACAAGAATACGCCCATTGTTATGAGTTTGCTGTCACTGATAATGGGCCAGGAATCGCTCCCCAATTTCATGACAAAGTATTTGTGATGTTTCAAACCCTAGAACCCAGAGACAAGGTAGAAAACACGGGAGTGGGTTTGGCAATTGTCAAAAAAATTATTGAAGATCAAGGAGGAATCATCACCGTAGAATCGGAGCAACATCAAGGAGCTACGTTCCGTTTTACCTGGCCCAAACAGCCTGTAGAAAGAGCTGATTTTTCACGGGAAGTTCTAAATCCTCAATAGGGGTGTATGTGAAGGGGGAAAGGATTGGGGGAGCGTTTTCCCTTAAGGGAAAGGAGGAGGAGTTGCAATTTCTTCCATCCCTTTAACCTTTAACCTTTTCCCCCGCAATCAGTAAGGATACCGTGAAAAGTGAGGTAGAAAGAGGGGTTTAGGTGATGGAAGATAAGCAGACTAGTATTCTACTCATTGATGATGACGATGTGGATGTGATGACCGTAAAACGGGCATTTAAGAAAAATAACATCACTAATCCACTGTACGTGGTGAGCAATGGTGTGGAGGCATTAGCGTTGTTGCGGAGCCAGGAATTATCCCAGTGGTTGCCCGGTTCACGGAGACTGCTTTTGCTCGATCTCAATATGCCTAGAATGGGGGGCATTGAGTTTTTACGGGAGTTACGAGCCGATCCGAACCTTAGAGTCCTCCCGGTTATTGTACTCACCACCTCCAATGAGGACAAAGATAAAGTTGAAGCCTATAATCTCAATGTCGCAGGCTATATTATCAAACCAGTAACCTTTGCTAAATTTGTGGAAGCGATAGCGACGTTAAATAAATATTGGACATTGAATGAAATGCCGTAAAATACAGAGCAAGCGCTAGACCTTGACAACATGATTTCTGGTTAAGCCAATAAACGCGATCGCATTTTGTGCCTGTGATTGCTCTGTTGCTCAGAAAGCTAAAAACCTGTCCAGAGGCTCAAGACAAGTACTGATAAGATTTCTCACAATGATGGCATAGGAGCCAACAGCTAAGAGCGAACAGCTAACGCATCTTTAGCTCATTATGGAAGAAATTATAAAAATTTTACTAGTAGAGGATGATGAAGTCGATCGGATGGCGGTGCACCGAGCGCTCAAAGCTTCTGGCACGAGGGCAGAAATTACAGCAGCCGTGGACTGTGAAAGTGCGATCGCTACCCTGTATCAACGAAATTTTGACGGTTTTGACTGTGTTTTACTCGATTATCGCCTGCCCGATGGTGATGGACTAGGGCTAGTACAAGAAATCCGGGGAACTGGGAGTAAGGTGCCTTTAATCGTATTAACCGGTCAGGGAGACGAGCAAACCGCCGTTGAACTGATGAAAGCAGGGGCATCTGATTATCTGGCCAAAAGCAAACTTTCTTCAGAAACGCTCACACGCAGCGTGCGGAATGCGGTTCGGATTTATCGAGCGGAAAAGGAAGCAGCACGGGCAACAGAACGGTTACGTGAAAGCGAAGAACGCTACCGTTTGGTACTTGAAGGGTCAAATGATGGAATTTGGGACTGGGATATTGATACTCACCAAATTTATTGTAATGACCGCCTCTATGAAATTACTGGCTTTTCACCGACCGAAGTCCAGGCTAGCTACGAACTCTTTTGCCAGCTTTTACATCCAGAGGATCGGCTCAGAGTCAGTCACGCCTTAGCGGCTCACTTACAAGATAATGCTGAGCTAGAGGTTGAATTTCGACTCTTGCATACCTCTGGGGAATATCGGCACTGTATTGCTCGTGGCAAAGCTTGGCGAGATTTGCAGGGACGCCCTTTTCGGATGTCGGGGATCGTCAGTGACATTACCGAACGGAAGCGAGCAGAAGAATCACTGCGATTTTTAGCGGAAGCGTCTGCTTTACTTTCGGCATCCTTAGACTATGAAAAAACCTTGGGTTGCCTGGTTAAACTAGCGGTGCCTTTTATGGCTGATTTATGCTTCATTGATATTGTTGAAAACGATGGGGTACGGAGACTGGGTATTGCTCAAACTCATTCTTCCTTTGAGGGCGAGAGTGCATCCTTTGGGGGTACCTCAACGGATGGGGGCAGCTCCCCGACACATCAAGACAGCAAACTTGAGAAAAAGCAACTGCTACAGCCAGACGCTAGACCTAAACTCCATAAAGAACATCCAGTGATGGAAGTTTTGCGAACAGGAACAGCCAAATTAGTTCCGGAGATAGCCAGTAAGGAGTGGGAACTGGGAATTGAGACTTGGAAACAAGAGGAATTTTCTCAAGATACGCTTAGTGATTTGTCTGCTCAATCTTTAATTCTTAATCCACAAGATTTCAAATCCTACATGATTATACCGCTAGCCGTGCGGGGGCGGACATTAGGAGCGATGTCTTTTGTTTCAACTCAAGAGGGGCGTCGCTATGGAGCAGCAGACTTGGCTTTAGCGGATGAACTCGCACGTCGAGCCGCCTTATCCCTGGAAAATGGTCAGCTTTATCGTGAAACCCAAGATACGAGCGAGAATCTACGTCAGGCGATTTTAATTTTAGGAGAACAGCAGCAGCAGTTGCGAACCCTCCAGCAACTCACCAATTTACTCAACCAGCGCTTGAGTGACTTACCGGGGCTATTGCGAGAGATGGCAGCAGCCGTGGCCAATGCGATTCCCGGCGCTCAGTTTTGTTTGATTATGCTTAACAATCCTCAATGCAATGGATTGGTTTTAACCGTTACGGCTGGGGTGGATGTGGAAAAGTTGCGGCTGGAAGATTCGTTTTCTTTGCAGCATGGATTGCTTTCTCAGGTATTTGCCACAGGTGAATCTCAATTAATTCAGGACAGTAATTGTACATCGCGGACGTTAGAGAAAACGCCTGCGGCGATTTATGCCGTAGCCATTAATGCGCCGATGTTACGCTCTGCTCGTGAGCCGATGCAATCAGGACGGTTGGGAGTTTTGGCTGTTGGTAACTGGGATGATCGCAATGCCTTTGATGAAGAAGATCGGAATTTGTTAGTAGCCGTGGGAGAACAGGCTGCGATCGCTATTGATAATGCTCGTATGATTAAAGCCTTGGAAGAACAAGAGAAACGACTAGAAGAGCAAAACGAACGACTGGCGCAGCAAAACCAAGAATTGGAAAGCCAGAGGCAGCAGCTTCAAATCCAAAACGTACAACTGTTGGAAGCTGCGCGATTAAAATCTCAGTTTCTTGCCACCATGTCTCATGAGTTGCGGACACCCATGAACGCGGTAATCGGCTTTTCTCAGTTACTCCTGCGTCAGCGTCAGCATCCTTTATCCTCTCAACAAGCGGATATGTTGGAACGCATCCTGAGTAATGGCAAACACCTGCTGGCGCTGATTAATGAAATTCTTGACCTGTCTAAAATTGAATCGGGGCGTCTGGATTTGAAACTAGAAGCCTTTAACGTGGCAAGCCTGGTGCGATCGACCTGTGAAGAACTCCGCTCCCTAGCTCAGGAAAAGCATTTAACCTTGCACGTCATCGCCGACCTACAAAACACCAATGTCATTAATGACAGCGTCCGTCTGCGTCAAGTTTTGGTGAATCTGATCTCGAATGCCATTAAGTTTACCGAAACTGGAAGCGTACAGGTGGAAGTTCAGGAACTTTCCTTGGATCGTTTAGCAATATTGGTTAAGGATACAGGGATTGGGATATCCCCCGAAGAGTTAGAGCATATTTTTGAGGAATTCCGGCAAATCGATCAAACGACCACTCGCAAGTATCCTGGAACGGGTTTGGGATTAGCCATTACCAAATCATTAGTACAGTTGATGCAGGGTACGATTGCCGTAGAGAGCCAACTGGAGCACGGGTCTACGTTCCGGATTGAATTGCCAAGGGCTGTCCAATCCTCTGCTCAAAGCCATCCTCAGACCCCGAATGTCCTCAGTCAAGTAGAAGACGTTACTCCTATTGAGCGTTCTGTTTTAATGCCAACTCTACAAAAGTCTCGAAGTAAACGAATGCTTTACTAGTACAGCGCAGCAAACATAACCCACCAGTCCAAAAAGGTTAAAAAGCTTAGTATACAAGCGTTCTTCCCTTGGAGCCTTCTGCCTTTTTTATTGGAGCCTGCTTGCACTAGTGCAGCGCGGCACGAGATGTCCGTTGCTATAAAAAATAAAAGCCCAGCAGTTTACCCACTGGGCATCATGGCTTGTAGCAAATGCACCAATGAATTTAATACACTGTTATGGGTTCAAGCCGACTGAGGGGAGGCTCACTCCCTCCAGTGATAAACTGTCGTGCTTACAACCCACATTCCGCACTCTCAAGTGTCATACCAAATCCGGGTTAACGACCTCTTTTTTGACGGGGATAAGGCAGATGGCAGATGGCAGAAGGAATAAATGCTTGAAACAAGGCAGTAGCCCTTGCAGTTTTAATTGTTTTTTCCTTTGAGATACATCGTTCTCGTGGGAAAAGGAATTTCTATTCCCTCTTCTCGATAACGCTTGTGCAATCTTTTAATAAATTCATGTTTTACTAATCGTTGATCAAAAAATTCTTGGATTTTCAGATATACTTTGAAATTAATACTAAATTCACCAAAATCTTGATATAAAATAAACGGTTCAAACTCAGGAATACCTCCTGATACCGTTTGCATCACTTCACGAGCAACATCTATTGTGACTTGCTCGACTTGTTCTAAATCACTATCATAACTAACACCTATAGGAATTTGAATAACTATTTCTTTAGCGGGTAAATGGTAATTTTTTAGAATGGCTGATGCGAGCTTGGTGTTAGGAACAACAATTAAATTATTAGGAATCTCCCTAATTGTTGTATTTCTCCAAGTAATATCAGTAATATAACCTTCTTCTCTATTTTCTAATTGGACATAATCTCCCGGACGAACTTGTTGAGAAATAATTAAATATAAGCCAGCATACAAATTGGAAAGGGTATCTTGAAATGCTAAAGCGACGGCTAAGCCCCCAATTCCTAAAGTAGCAATAATCGGTGTGATTGGAATATCTAATGCTTGGAGAATCATCAGAATTCCAAATACAAATATAACCAGTTTGGCTAGATTAGAGAGTAAAGAAGCTGAAGGTAAAGCACCTCTAGAGAGTTGACTCGATAAGCTGACAAAGCCGCCAGCGATTTTAGCTAAAACAAGAGTGAGTGTATAAAGAAAAAGTACTATTAGAACTTTTTGCAGAAGATTGGCAACAGGGGGCTGAAGAGGTAGAGTCAACGTAGCACCATACAGCCCAGCTAGAAAAAACCAAATAATGGTTTTACGCTGCAATGCTTCAAAAACAACTTCATGACCAAAAAATCGAGTTTTAGCAGCAAATTTACTCAGTTTTTTGAGGATGATTTTTTCAAAAATTGCTCCAAAAATTAAGCTACCCAAAATTAGGGCAATGGGAAGAATCCACTGTATCATTGGTAGAATTTAAAGTTGAGGCTTTCTAGGCTAATCTTGACTTAAGTTAAAAAAGATATGTTGAGGCGCGTTGGCGGCAATTATGCGATGAGAGACTGACTTAAAACTAGATGCTCCAGATGCTTCGGATACAGAGAAATTAATTTTCATGTGTTCTAGTGTACGCAATCCGTGAGCCACTACTTCATACCAAATTGCATTCATACGTAGCATATTCATTTTCCCCGCGTCCCCGCGTCTCCGTGTCTCCGCGTCAGTTTCAACTACTATCTTTGAACGCAACTTGGTATCAACGCGTTGAAATCATCCCGGTAATTGTTCTTTCAGTTGATCAAGATTAGCTGGACTAAGAGTGAGCTGAATTTCCAATTGTTTTTGATTGTCTCGCAACGTCAGAATGTAGTTTTCTCCAACATTGGTGCCTTGCCATTGAGGATTCTTGATTTCAATTTTCTGATAAATAATTTCTGGTACGCCGACACGAAGAACGAGTTCTTTTTGAGATTGGGGATAGATATAGAGTTGCTGCCTATTCTCGTCTAGTTCCAGCTTGCGGGGGGTAGTGTTGCGTTCTTGTTCCGTGTCGGATTTGCGCCAGTAGAGGGTGATACCCCGAATTTGAGGGGATTGTAGCTGGAATTGCTCATCAAATCGCTGAGGTTCCCAGTCGAGTTCACTGGCATCACCCGACTGGGGAATCAGTCGCTGTCGCCAAGTGATTTTTTGACCATTGAGGTTTTCCCACCATTGCTTGATAGTGGCGAAGTTGTTGCCGTTGTCAGGGTTATCGCTGCCTTGTTGCCAGATAATTTTTGCTTGCATGAGGAGCTTTTGAATAGGGGAAAGGGAAAAGGGGAAAGGGAAAAGGGTTCCTTAATCCCCAATTTCACCTTAAAAAACGCAGTTTCGGTCACTTATCGCAATGACATAATGCGGCTATCTTGATCTAAGGACTGGCTCACCTCTAAAACGGCCTGTCTTGCCCAGCGATCGGCTGCTATGATGTCATCTAAAGAAGGATTGGGACAGTTGTCAGCTTGGTGGCGATCGCAAACGTGTTCAATACAACGAGCAATATCCAAATATTGAATCTTTTCCTCTAAAAATAGCGCCACGGCTTGTTCATTGGCAGCATTCAACACGGCAGGCATCGAACCTCCTGCACGACCGGCTGCATACGCCAGTTGCATACAGGGATACTTGTGATGGTCGGGTTCTCTGAAGGTGAGACTTCCCGCTTTGACTAAGTCTAGCCGTTCCCAGTCAGTATAAATGCGATCGGGCCAGGATAGGGCATATAGTAGGGGAAGGCGCATATCAGGCCAACCCAGTTGAGCGAGAACTGAAGTATCTTGCAGTTCTATCAACGAGTGAATAATGCTTTGAGGATGGATCACAATGTCAATATCGTCGTAATCCATACCGAAGAGGAAATGAGCTTCAATCACTTCCAATCCTTTATTCATCAAGGTGGCAGAGTCTACCGTAATCTTGCGTCCCATTGACCAGTTGGGATGCTTTAAGGCGTCGGCCACTTTCACTTGTGCTAACTTCTCTACTGGCCAATCCCGGAAAGCACCCCCCGATGCCGTCAACAAAATTCGCCGCAACCCTCCATCTGGCACACCCTGGAGGCACTGAAAGATGGCAGAGTGTTCGGAGTCAGCAGGAAGTAGCTTGATGCCATGTTTCTCGACTAACGGCAGTACCACAGGGCCCCCCGCAATCAGGGTTTCTTTATTGGCTAAAGCAATATCTTTACCTGATTCAATGGCGGCAATGGTAGGTAACAACCCAGCGCAACCAACGATACCTGTGACGACAATATCTGCATCGCCATAACGAGCAACTTCCGCCACCCCAGCATCTCCTGCGAGTAAGATGGGTTGGGGGTCAACATCTTTAATCGCCTCTTTAAGTTCCGGCAATTTTTCTGCGATACAGATGGCGACAATCTCTGGCCGAAATTGCCGAATCTGAGACGCTAACATCTCAACATTGCTTCGGGCCGCCAATCCCACAATCCGGAACTGGTCGGGGTACTGAGAGACGATGTCTAAGGTTTGTGTGCCAATAGAACCGGTAGAGCCGAGAAGATTAATTGCTTTCACAATATTTCACAAACATTTAATAATCACACGCCCCTCCACTATAAAATTGTTTGGACTACTTCTAGACTGCTTAATTGTGAAAATTCAAGGATCGAGAATAGGTTTTAGCGAGTAAAAAAAGTAAGATGCGATCGCGCTTCACGTTGCACAAAAAGGAAAGTCAACCTTAGGGTATAAGGAGGATGGGTGATGGACGAGTTCATGCAAGCTGCGATCGCAGAAGCCGAACAGGGGTTCAGTGAAGGCGGGATTCCTATTGGTTCAGTCCTGGTTAAAGATGGACAGATTCTTGGCAGAGGACACAACAAGCGCGTCCAAGACAATGACCCCATGACCCATGCTGAAATTGATTGCTTGCGTAATGCAGGTAGAATTGGCAACTACAGAGGTACCATACTATACTCTACCCTCATGCCCTGTTATCTATGTGCTGGGGCTGTTGTCCAATTTGGGATCAAAAAAGTCATTGCAGGTGAGTCGATAACCTTTCCCGGTGCCAAGGAATTCATGGAATCTCACGGGGTTGAGGTGATTGATTTAGATTTGGATGAGTGCAAGCAGTTGATGAGGAAGTTTATTCAGAAAAATCCTCAACTGTGGAACGAAGATATTGGCAGATAAGCTTCACAAAAGCTTCCCTCTCTTGGCAGAGGTTTAGCTAACTAACAGCGAATAAGATTTGCCATCCTTAGTTGCTTGCGTTTCAGCGTTAGCAAAGAGGTGTTGTATCCCTTGAGTGTAGGGCAACAAAAGGTTCATTTGAGCAGGTGACAGGCGAGATTGAATTTCAGCAGCCAGCAGTTTTAGCAATTGTTCAACTAGATCCCAAGTCACATCGATGCTAGGGAAAACCATCAGGCAGAGGGGCAGCAGTTCCTTTTCTACAGCCATCATACTTCCCTCTAAAGCACACAACCACAGATAACCCTGGAACATTTCAATATCTCGGATGCTAGAGGTTCTCACTTCTGGAGCGCTCAAGCCTCCTTGACGACTAAGATGATTGGGATATAATTGAACCGCTCGCTGGTAAACTTTCTTCGCAATCTCCTGAGACATTGGTAATAGTTTCTCGATAAGAGCTACGATCGGTGAATTCAGCTTATGCTGAGCGACAGCAGCACAGACTCGCTGCCAAGGAATACAAACTTGCTCTTCAACGAATTTAAAGTAGGGGCTGAGTAACAGTTGTTCGGGAAGGGTTAACCGAGTTAACACTAACTTTGAAGTTAAGTGAAACTGTGTACTCATAAAACCAATAGTACGCCGATCAGAAGCTGACAGATGCTGCTGCTGAAATTGTAGTAATAAGGGTTCAAGGGTTGTTGCCAACTGTTTTACCTGAAATATCTCTAGCCTTGGCATTACTGATGAATTCACAGTGTCAGTAGAGAAATCTACACTTCCTCGCTGTTGCCAAGTTTCCCATAAGGCAGAGGAAATCGACTGCTCTTGGTAAACGTTCAATACCTGATGATAAACCTGTGCGGCGGCTTTGGCTATTCCTTGACCTTCCGTTAAACTGACAACATTGGGAATATAGGAGAAGATCACATTGGCTTGTATTCCAGCACACTTGCAATTAATTTCTACCATCCGCTGCAACTTGGCAACCGTTCGATCTCGTCCATCTGAGGATGCCGCTTTAATTAGGTCAGAGAAGGTCAAAAGAGTTCTCTTTTGTGAGAGTGTAGATAAGTCGGGTACGTAGCGGTCTGCCCAAAGTTGAACTAAACGATTAACCGAGTTATTGTTGTCAAGTTGAGTGATTTTCAGCATATTGTTTCTCTCGATTTTTCTATCGAGCTAGTTCTCAGTATCAGTGATCTAGTGAAAAAGCTTATTAACAGCTATAGGCAATTCACTAAGTATTGTGGAGATGCTCTATTTAGCGCCTAAATGCAAGGAAACTCTCTTTATGATAAATTCGTGCGATCGCAAGTGACTTAAGCCATTTAGCGTAATTTAAATCAGCACAGTGGCTGAAGTAAATGACTAAAAATTCATCGGTGATTTCTCAATCTGCTTCTCAAACTATTCAATGTTCTTAAGATGAGTTAAAATCTCAATTTTACAGCAGAGAAAATAAATTTATTAAGCTTCCCAACTGAAGTACAGAGGGTTGGACTACGCCTCACTTCGCTAACATGTCCTTCTTTGGTTATTAGTCATTCGTTACTTTCGTATTTTCGGACTAATAACTAATGACGTTAGCGAAGCGAGGTCTTCAAGACTAGTGCAGCGCGGCGAAAATAACTCACCCTCTGCACAAAAAAATATTAACTGTTTCTATTTCCAATAACCTTGGCAGGCACGCCCACTGCAATAGAGAAAGGAGGAATATCTTTAGTGATAACAGCTCCAGCTCCAATCACACTTCCCCGACCGATAGTTATTCCATCGACAACGACCACTCCATACCCTAACCAACAATCATCTTCAATAGTAATTCCTTTAGCCGTATGACCTTGGAGACGAATAGGTGTTTTCAGGTCAGTAAACTGATGATTCACTGCAATCAGAGCGACTCGCGGACCAAATAAACAGTTGTTACCTATTTTGATATGACCTGGGCCCACAAGCGAACAATGAGAGTTAATGAATGTATGCTCACCAATTTCGATTGTCGTATTGTCAAGACCGCTGATCTCTACGCTGCGATTGAGTAAAACAGCTTCACCAATAACTACCTTATTGTTCTGACCTTTCGCATCTATGCAAGTGCCACGAAAGATATGAGCAGAATGTCCAAGCTCAATATTAGAAACACCATAAAACTCAGTTCCTCTTTGAATGTCAACAGCGTTACCGACCTTCGCAAATATAGCCCGATACAACGTTTGTCGTAACTTACCAAAGGGACCAGAACCTGGCACTATATCTAATAATTTGAGTACTAATCGCTCTTTCAAGGGGGGCTTGACTGAAACAGGAGGTGTAAAAGGCTCCATCGCCTCTAAAGAAGGGCTATTTTCTCCGAGTTCACCTTGATTAATTAGCATACCAATTCCTCTATAGAGATGATAAGGAAATGCAAAATAGTGACTGCGACCAAAGTTTGGAGCAGCTTTTAAAACTCTAGTAATTAGTACCCATTCTTAAGTGAGTACAGTGCTTCCATTCAGTTGTATCACAGAAAATTAGAGACTGAGTAAAATCAAAAAGACTTCAAACACTCTTCATACATCAAAGTAACTCACTAGGCGTTAATAAAAGTAAAGTAGAGCTAAATCAAACAACCAGTAAGCTTTTGTAGCTCATAATTCGTTAGTAGAAAATTAAAGGGGTGAACAAGATGCCCACCCCACAAGATGAATGATTTATTTTTGGGAAATCCCTAAGTTGCATTCCTAGAACATTCTCGATTTGCGTCTGAAGTGTCTGTCTCAACGCTAAGTTTGAGCGCGGCTTAGTGTAAACCAATGCGATGAGAGGTTATGCCATGACTGGTGTTTTCTGAGTTCTCGTTCGTGTCACAACCATCCGCATATTGCCTGGAGGAGCAAACGTCAATCCACGACGTACAGGTTTAACCGGACGGTTAGGAGTTAACGTTAATTCAAAGCGGGACACAATGGTAGCGATCGCTAGCTTCATTTCGAGTTGTGCGAGTGCTGCTCCCAAACAGCGCCGATTGCTGCCACCAAAGGGAAAATACTCATAGGGAGAATATTGCTTTTCTAAAAAGCGCTCTGGCTTAAAGCGCTGAGGTTCTGGATAGATATCTGCCCGTTGATGAGTTAAATAACTGGAACACAGTAATGCTGTACCTTTTGGGAACTGGTAACCCGCGAGTTCCATCGGTGATTTCAAGACTCTAATAAAAGCACTAGGAACGACAGGATAAATCCTCAGTGTTTCTTGGCAGATGGCATTGAGGTAAGGAAGCCGCGCAATTTCCATAAGGTCATCTGTATTACCGAGGGAATCGAGTTCACGAAGTAGCTTGTCATGAACGTCTGGCAGATGCTCAATCCAATAGAGTGCCCACACTAAAGCAGAAGCAGTGGTTTCATGGCCGGCAATGAGAAGAGTCATCAACTCATCGTGTAACTCTTCATCAGTCATGGGTTGACCCGCTTCATCTCGTGCCGACATCAATAAGGTCAGGATGTCAGTACCAGAAAAGTTACCAGAGTCTCGACGTTCCTGAATTTCAGCGTAAATAAGTTGTTTCACTTGCTGCTTGAGGCGTAGAAATCGTCCCCAAGGACTGAGTGGTCCCCAATCTTGTTGTAGCCATTCAAAGAAGAGAACGCTGGACGTTAAGGGAGTCCCCATTGTCTCTAGCATGGAACTGAGGAGTTTCCGGAGTTGCTCGTAACGCTGTCCCTTATACAAGCCAAACACGGCTTGTAAAATCACCCGTAGGGTAATCTCTTGTGCGTAGGGACGAACTAAGAAGGGTTTGCCTGTTGTCCATTCTTGCGTTACTGCGAGTGTGACATCGCAAATGAGTTGGCTGTAGGTGCGTAAGCGATCGCCATGAAAGGGGGGCATCAATAGTTTACGTTGGCGATCGTGGTACTCACCATCGAGTAAAATAAGCGAGTTATCTCCTAATAAAAAGCGTAATATCCCATTTGCCCGGCCAATCTCAAATTGGTCTGGCTCAACTGTAAAAATCTCTTTAATCGCTTCTGGATTGCTTACATAAACAAATGGCAGCGATTTTTCTCCTCCGATTTTAAAGATATCCCCATAGCGCTGGGCATAGTCATTGAGGTAATCTAAGGGGCGAAAAATCAGCTTGAGCATCCGAAACGTTCTTAGAAATCTTGGAGCGCGAGGCCCATTGGGTAATGTCATAATCAATTCAAATTTCTTTCATTCAAAAATTGCCCCCAATTTCATACGCCTGAGTCAAGGCATCTCTTTTTTTCTCGATCAAGACTCAATTGCTCCTCAAAGCTCCGTTTCAGCTCATTGGGTAACGTCATCATCCAGTCAACCAACCGGAACAGTTTGCGAATATCATCTCGATCATAGCCTCCTTCAAACAGTCTCCTGACGATGGATTGATTTGAAGATGGAGGATTTCATCCTAATACCAGGTTGCATTCATACGTAGCATATTCATTTTCTGGAGCGTCCCCGAGTCTGTGCGTCAGTCTCAACTACTAAGTAGGTGGGCATTAATATTTGTCGTTGAGGCAAGGCAGAGGGTAGAAGGCAA
>CBKWLJ010000014.1:0-42949 GCA_966675205.1 uncultured bacterium | reverse complement strand
CACACCCCACACCCCACCCCCTACACCCTATTGCCCAGTTAGAGTCTCCAAGAGGAAACCTCTTAAGTCGCGATTTACTTTACAACGAGCAAAAGATCGCGGCGATGGCCAAACAAGTTACGGTAGTAATCAATGGTCAGAATCCGGGTTCAGGGGTAATTATTGCCAAAAAAGGGAATGCTTACTACGTTCTTACTGCTAAGCATGTTGTGGCTACAGAAGATGAATATGAAATTGTTACCTCTGATGGCGTCAAGCACGCCCTCGACTATCGCACAATTAGAAAGTTGCCCAATGTAGACTTGGCAGTCGTACAGTTTACGAGTAACCAAAACTACGCGATCGCCGCAGTGGGGAATTCGGATACCGTTGTAGAAGGAGCCGGCGTGCATGTTGCCGGTTGGCCTCATCCGGGACAAGCGATTACTCAACGCATTTTTCAGCTTACCTCCGGGCGAATCTCTGGACGCTCATTAGGTTCTTTGGATGAGGGTTATGAATTGGTTTATACCAATACCACCCGTTCTGGAATGAGCGGAGGGCCAGTGTTTGATGACGATGGACGCTTAATTGGGATTCATGGACGAGCGGAGGGCCAAGATATTTTTAATCCTGACACGGGGGATACCGTATCCGTCAAAGCAGGATTTAATTTGGGGATTCCGATTAAAACCTTTATAGAACTTAGCGACGCTCTAGATTTTTCAGGGAATCCCTCATTTGCCGCTCCGCTAGCGGTTTGGGCAACGCAATCTTTAGCAGAAAATCAATTGCCAAAAGCGATCGCTTATTATGAAAAAGCCTTAGCTGTAGACCCAGGAAACTTACTCGCGGTGTTCGGTATGGGTCAAGCTCAATATGAGACAGGGAATATCTCAGAGGCAATCCGTTTGTTTCGAGCAGCCATTGAACTCGACAAAGAGGCAATATCACCTCCCCTTGCCTTAGGAATCGCTTTACACCAATCAGGCGATCAACGTAAAGGATTAATCACTCTATCTTCTACCTTAAAGTCAGACAATCAATATCATGAATTGGGCAATTTGGAGTTGAATCGTCTTACAGAAAGTTTTTGGAGTCGTCGCTTAGTTCAAGATGCCCAGCTTCTCTTAGCCTACTTCGCTCCCACCAAAACATTCACTCATGCCGACGCCAATATTGAGTTTTTAGCCCTGACACCCAATGGTCAAACTCTCGTCAGTAGTGGTCGTAGCCAGACCATTAAGCTATGGGAAATAAGCACTGGGAAAGAACAAAGTAACCTTACTCATCCTACTGGAAGCTCAACCAGTCCTGTTCGTATCGCTATTAGCCCAGATGGTCAAATTTTGGGTAGTGGAGATAGCAGTTCAACCCTGAAGCTGTGGAATCTGCGCGGTGGCGAAGAACTGTTCAACCTTGACTCGCGAGGCTCAGTGTCTTGTGTTGCTTTCAGCCCCGATGGGAAAATTTTTGCGAGTTGCGTTGCCGATATTTTACTGTGGGATGTGAGTACAGGCAAACAAATCCGTACTCTCAATGCCCCTAACGATGCTAAGTCGGTTGCTTTTAGTCCAGATGGTCAGATGATTGCCCAAGGCGATAATCGAGGAACGATTAGGCTGTGGAATGTGAACACAGGTCAAGAAATCCGCTCCTTTACAGGTCATGGAACGAGCAGTTCTGTTAACTCCGTTGCCTTCAGTCCCGATGGTAAAACCCTCGCTAGCGGCAGTAGTGATCAGACGATTAAGTTGTGGAGTGTCAGTACAGGCAAAGAAATCCGCACCCTTACCGGACATTCACACTGGGTTAGTTCTGCTGTCTTCAGTCCGGATGGCAAAATCCTTGCCAGTACGAGTTCTGACGGCATCAAGTTGTGGGATGTTAGTAATGGTGAAGAGTTACTTGCACTCACTGGAGGCCGCTTTGACCCTGATGTCGTTACTTTCAGTCGGGATGGTCAGATACTAATCAGTGGTCACAATGAGAAGGAAAACAATATTAAGATTTGGCAGCTACCCAAGTTTTGATTGTCTCAGATGCTTTAACAGCAACAACTCTAGGCACAACGAAGAGCAGTGAGCTAGTTTTGAAAGGCAACCGCAATAGATCGAGCGGGTAGTCGCATCAGTATGAAAATTATTGCTATTACTATACTTATCGTTTCACTGGGGGTGGCAGTCCCAACTCAAGCAGAAAACCGGGAACAGCTTCAGCAATTGCGGAACACCAATCAATGTCAAAACTGTGACTTGAGCGGGGCAAATCTAAGTCGTATAGACCTCAGAGGCGCAAACTTAAGTGGTGCTGACTTAAGTCGTGCTGTCTTGAGCTTTGCCAACCTCAGCAATGCTGACCTCAGAAATACCAACCTCTCCAATGCTAACCTCCAATCTGCCTCTCTAGAGAATACCGACCTCAGAGGTGCTAGCCTCCGTGGAGCTAATTTGGAAATCGCGATATTTAAAGGAGCTAAAATCGATCGCACCACGATTATTGATGACAAGCATCGTCTAATTTGGGAGATTTCCACTCAAAACGCACGGGGACGAAATCTCAGTGGTACTGATCTAAGTCATGCTCAACTGCAAAATATTATTTTCAGTCGGGCTAATCTGAGTCGCGCTAACTTGAGTGTTTCCCAATTAAATGGTGTGAGTTTATCCAGTGCCAATTTGAGCGGAGCAAACTTATCAAATGCCAATTTGAATCGTGCCAACCTCACCAATGCCGACCTGACTAATGCTAATTTGCAGGGGGCTGACTTGCGGGGGGCTGATTTAAGTGCAACTAAACTCAGAGGTGCTAATTTGAGTGGTGCTGATTTGAGTGGTGCTGATTTAAGGCGCGATTCAGTTTGGGGAAATACCCAACTCAAAGGAGTTAACCTGCAAGGTGTTAACTTGTGCAGCGCAATTATGGATGATGATACCAGAAGTATTCAGGGTTGCCATTAAAAGATGAACGATGGGAATGTTTTGGCTCAGTTATCAGCAGCATTGATAAGTACAATCCTTGTGATGGTACAGCCACAACTGGCTGTAACGCAAACATTAGATCAAGATGCGATTGTAAAAAAAGAAGCCACCCAACTTTTTCAACAAGGTGTCGCTCAATTTCAGTCAGGGTCGTTTCAAGAAGCACTAAAAACTTATCAAAAAGTACTACAACTTCGCTCTAATTTAAATGATAAAGCTGGTGTTGCAGAGACTCTCGATAATATCGGGGAGGTTTACACAGGACTGAGCGAGTATGACAAAGCTTTAGAAGTTTTAGAGCAAGCTTTAACAATTCGCCAAGAGCTGAATGCTCAAGCAGGTATTGGGGAAACACTTAACAATATTGGCTTGGTTTATCGCCAAAGAGGTGAGTATTCTAAAGCTTTAGAACTACATCAACAAGCGTTGGAACTTGCTCAAAAAATCGGCAGCCGAGCGGTTGAAGGAGAAACTTTACACAATATAGCTGCTGTTGATGCCGCTCAAGGTGACTATGATCAAGCTTTAGAAATATACAAACAAGCGTTAGTGATTCGTCAAGAAGTAGGAGATAGGCGCGACGAAGGAAGAACGCTGAATAATATAGGGGGTGTCTACTATAGTATTGGTGAGTATGACCAAGCTTTAAATTACTATCAGCAAGCTCTAGCCATTCGGAAAAACCTGAATGACCAAGCAGGAATTGGACGACTCCTAAGCAATATTGGATTAGTGTATCGTCAACTCAGTCAATATCCGAAAGCACTAGAATTTTATCAACAAGCTTTACCCATTCTGCAAGCAATTGGAGACCAAGCTAGTGTTGGCAGTACCCTTAATGGGATGGGTGTAATTTATGAAAATCTGGGTCAGTATGATAACGCATTGAAGGCTTACCAACAGTCTTTAGAAATTGCTGAAAAGATTGGGGATAAGCCTGGTCTTGGTAATACACTCGATAACATTGGCGGTATTTACTATGGTAAAGGTCGCTATCCTCAAGCCTTATCATCTTATCAAAAAGCTTTAGAAATTCGTCAACAAATTGGAGATAAATCTGGGGTTGGTAACTCTCTGAATAATATCGGCGGTGTTTACTACCACTTAGGTCAGTATTCCCAGGCTTTGGAGTTTTTACTGCAAGCATTAGCGATTCGGAAGGAAGTAGGGGATAAAGCAGGAGAAAGTCGAGTCCTTGATGCGATTGGCATTGTTTATGAAAGTTCCCAGAAGTATCCTCAAGCGCTGGAAAACTATCAACAAGCCTTAAGCATTGCCCAAAAAATAGGTGATAAGGCAACTGAGGCAGCAATAATTAATCATATTGGCGGTATCTATAGTAATCTCGGTAATTATTCTCAAGCCCAAGATTTTTTGCAGCAAGCGTTGGCAATTTATCAAGAAATTGGCGATAAAGCGGGTGAAGGGCGAACGCTTAATAGTTTGGCAGAGGTTTACTATAAGTTGCGTCAGTACTCCCAATCAATAGATTTTTTACAACAAGGACTTTCAATTTTTCAAACTGTAGGTGACAAGGCAGCGAAGGGTGCCACCTTTGGCAATATGGGTTATCTATTTGAGCAACAAAACCAAACCGAGTTAGCCATCGTTTTTTACAAACAAGCTGTTAATGTTACGGAGTCAATCCGCAATGATTTAAAGGTACTGCAAGTAGAGCAGCAACAATCTTTTACAGCTACCGTTGCCGACACCTATCGCCGTTTAGCTGATTTGTTACTCAAGCAAAATCGGGTGCTAGAAGCTCAACAAGTGTTGGATTTACTGAAAGTGCAAGAACTGGACGACTACCTGCGTAATGTTCGAGGAAATAACCAGACGGCGCAGGGAATTGAGTTGTTGCCGCAAGAACAACAAATTGCCGAAAAATATGACCAAGCAGTTCAATTGGGGCAAGAATTAGCAGAACTACGTCGCATTTCAGAGACTGAGCGATCGCAAAATCAGCAACAACGAATTGTAGAATTAGAAAAAATTCAGCAGCAACAACGGGCAGAATTTAACCAGTTCATCCGTTCTCCAGAAGTAAGGGCGCTAGTGCAAGAACTGAGTCAAACCTCTGGAGCACAAAATCTAGATTTGCCCAATCTCAACCGGCTTCAACGGAACTTACAGCAATTAGAGCAACCCACTGTTCTACTCTATCCTCTAATTCTGGAAGACCGTCTGGAGTTGGTACTAGTAACACCTGATTCTCCCCCACTTCATCGCTCAGTACCGGTGAAACGAGCAATGCTCAACCGAATGCTTTTAGAATTCCGGGATGGCTTAACGACTGCCATCAGTCCTGAGACGCAAGTGAAAAATACGGCCCGTCAACTCTACAACTGGCTGATTAAACCGATTGAGAACGACCTCACTCAGGCAAAAGCACAAACTATCCTTTATGCTGCTGATGGTGCATTGCGCTACATTCCCCTAGCCGCGCTTTTTGATGGCGAACAGTGGCTCGTACAGCGCTTTCGTATCAATACTATTACGTCTGCCAGTCTCACCGATTTAACACCCAAACCGCTTTCTGTCCCCCGTGTCTTAGCGGGTGCTTTTACCCAAGGCAGCTATGACTTCCAAGTGGGGACTCGGCAATTTTCGTTTGAGGGTTTGCCGTTTGCGGGCCAAGAGGTGGAAAATCTAGCGGCTATCATTCCGAACACAACCAAACTGTTGGATAACGCCTTCACACCTCAAGCCACTATTCCCCGCTTAAATGACCACAGCATCGTGCATCTAGCAACTCATGCTGCTTTTGTGACAGGAACACCGGAAGATTCGTTTATTGTATTTGGAAATGGCGATCGCATTACTCTCCGAGATGTGGAAACTTGGTCACTCCCGAATGTAGACCTTGTGGTACTCAGTGCTTGCCAAACCGCAAGTGGGGGGCAATTGGGAAATGGCGAGGAAATTTTAGGATTCGGCTACCAAATCCAATTAACAGGTGCCAAAGCAACCATTGCAACCCTATGGTCAGTGGATGATGAGGGGACTCAAGAGCTGATGAATGCCTTGTATGCCAGCCTGAAAACAGGAAACATTGCTCCTGCACAAGCCTTACGCCAAGCTCAACTTTCTTTCATTACCAATGCGGTCAACGAGCCGCGCTTCGCACATCCCTTTTATTGGGCACCCTTTATCTTAATTGGAAATGGGTTGTAAAAAACTTAATCCATTCAACAATAATTCGTAATTATGAGCACTCGCTGTCACGAGAAGCAAGCTACGTAATTCGTAATTAAAAGACGGGTTAGAGTCCGGAGACTTCTCAAGTCGTTCACGTAATGACGGTGTCTCGCATCCTCGTCTAAACGTCAATTACGAATTACGAATTACGAACTACGAATTTTTAATTATTCCGGTTGAGGTCGGTTTTTGCTTGTCCTATTTAATGAAGACGATTCACTTCACCTATGCAAACGACACTCTACTCTGTTGGCAATTTTGCCGTGCCTGTTTTTGAATACGGTAAGGACGATGTCTGGATACCACTCACCCAGCTAAACACCGTGATTAATGTCCCACGCTGGCGTCTTTATCGTGCCCTGAATAGAGCCGACATCCCAACCTCTCTTACTGGCATCCGTGAAAGTCAAAAAGTCATCCACTGGTCAGTCTTACCTCAACTGTTGATAGCTGTCAATCAAGCCAAGCCTTACGCTTCGGGTGCAGCGGCTTTACTTTCAACACTCCAAAGCCAAGCCGCCTAAACACAATTTCTCATGCTGCAACCCTTCAGGCGATATCTAGAAAATAGGGTGTAGGGTGTGGGGGGAAGAAGAATTTTCATCCTTTTATTGTGGGCAACCAGCGCATGGCGTCTGACTTGTAAGTAGGGAACGGGGAACAGGGAACAGGGAACAGGAAAGAGCCTACTTTCATAACCTGGTGATGAAACTTTTTCATCGGGACTGCCTTGTGCCTTTCAAGACAGTTCCCCACGGGCGATTGCCCACAACGAAAAAATGAAAATTCTTATCCCTTCTGCCATCTGCCGTCTACCTTCTGCCTGATTTTCAAGCTAGATATCAGTATATTGATTTGCCTCTAGCTGCGTTTATTTGCACTTTAAACCGTAGGTGTTGCCAATGGCTCAATTGCTTCAGCAGGGCCCACTAAGGATACATAAGGCTCAATAAAGTATCGATTCGCTACCACTTGAGCGACTTCAGGCGTAATTTCACTGACCACTTGCTGAAATTCCGTATCAAACTCTACTCCTAATCTCAAAGTCTCATACCAACCAAACACTTGGGCAAGCTGAGCATTGGTTTGTTTGCCTAAAGCGTACTGACCCAAAAGCTTATTTTTGGCGGCTTGAAGTTCTTCAAAACTCAACAACTCTGAACATAAACGCTCCACTTCTGTACGCAAACCCACGAGTGCTGTTTCAGTATTTTCTGGCGCTGTTCCCATATAGACGATGAAAGCGGAAGTAGACTGGCGCGTGGGATAAAATGCTGACACATCATAAGCCAAACCCCGCTTCTCTCGTAGTTCTACAAATAAGCGGCTAGAAAGACCATTACCCAAGTAAGTATTCAGTAATTTGAGAGGAGCGTAATCGTCACTGTGTAGAGATGCGGCAAGATAGCCCAACATGACGATTGACTGTTGGGTGTCTTGAGGGGTCAAAACTCGAGACGGCTGAGTTGTTACTAATGGAAATTCCTGAATGGATAGAGGGGTTTCAGGTGCTTTCCAATCACCGAATACTCGCTCAATCTCTGCGACTGCCTCTTCTGGCGTCACGCGACCGGCGAGACTAATGATCATATTGTCAGGGCGGAAATAAGTTTGATGAAATTGTTCTAAGTCAGAACGATTAAGTTGAGAGACAGTAGCTTCTGTTCCTAAAACAGAGAGCGCATAGGGATGGTCTTGATAAACCACCTGCCGCAACTGGTCAAAGGCAATATTAAAAGGCTGTTCTTTTTGAGAGCGAATATCCTGAATGGTGAGATAGCGTTCTAATTCTACCTCACCCTCCGGAAAGCTAGGCGATCGCAACATCTGTCCCACTAACTGTAACATCTCAGACCAATCCGTGGAGACAGTTTTCAGGGAGACCAAAAAGTAATCAGTGGACGCTTCTGCACTGAGATTCGCGCCCAAAGATTCAATCCATTCAGCAATTTCCATCGATGAAAGTTGCTCTGTGCCTTTAGTAATCACAGACGACAGTAGGTGAGCTAAACCGGCTTTTTCACGGGGTTCCCACTGACTCCCCGCCCGCAAAAAAATGCGCGTTGCGATAATATCTGCTGCTGAATTCTCGATCGCAAGTACAACGATACCGTTATTGAGAACAGTGCGATTAATTTTGGGTTGTTGGGGTAAAAAATTGGCTGTTTGAGGCATTTGCTATTGATTAAAATTTCAGGGTTAAAGATTGTTCACGTAGCGAAGTGTAGACTCAGTTGGTTATTCTGCGGAAAGCTATTGGGCTTGCGCCTGTGTAGGTTTTCATTCTGATCGGTCATTTTCACTGCTACTTGGATATCAAGAGTATTCTGCTGATGCAGTCCTTGCACTATTTTTTATAAGGTGTTATCCCCACACAGAGCGCTTCTAGAGCTTCTCCCACAAAAGAGCAGCCATTCCCTACACAGAAGTGTAGAACGTTCTACACTTACACTGAGCAAGCAACTCAATGGAGTATATTTTGACCCGCCTGATCTAAGGAAGGAACTGTATCATAACGACTCGTCAAGTGATGTAACTGCTCTAACTGTAACGAGAAGTGAAGGTTTGGGCGAGGCAATCAGTCCCCTAAAATTTTGATGGAGTGCACAAGGATGTCACCCATGCCAATCTTCTGTCATCGGTTGGACAACGGTAACAGCGTAGTGATGAGAAGAAAGATACTGCTGTGCCAAGTGCATCAAGTCCGAAGGCTTGAATTTCTGAATCTGAAATGGGTAAGTAACAGCTACGTCGGGTGTGGCAATAGTGTTGTAGTACCCATAAAGACCTGCTAGCTGAGCGGGGGTTTCTGTAGAGAAGGTATAGTCATTACAGAGTAAGCGCTGACAGCGACTGAGTTCTCGTTGAGAAACGGGTGTTCTCTGCAATTGGAATAAGCGATCGCAAATCAGTTCTTCAACTTGCTCTAAGTACTGTGGCTCTAAGCAAGCACTAATGGTAAACAAGCTAGAATCCCGCTGAAGGGAGAAATTGCTACTGATGCCATGTACCAATCGCAGTTCTTCCCGCAACTCTCGAATCAATCGCGAAGAGCGTCCATCGGCAAGGAGTACCGAGAGCAGATCTAAACCATAGGCATCTTCTATTTGATCGACACCGGGCCCGATCCAAGCCATCAACAAACGGGCCTGCTCGATTCGAGGTAAATACAATTCTTGACGACGTACTCCCGTAATCGGCGGTTCTGCTTGTACTTCTACCAATGGATACTCACCCGTAGGACGACGAGGAAAATCCTGAAATGAGCGATTGACTAAATTCAATGCCGATTCTTGGTCAATGCCACCCACAATCGTAACCGTCATATTTTCCGGTTGGTAATTGCGAGCATGGAAACAGCGCATCTGTTGCGGCAATTGCATCATCAGTTGGTCTTCTGTTCCCAGAATCGGCCGCCCATAGGAGTGACGCTGGTAAACATTTTCACTCAAAGCCTGAAAGCCCAACCAATCGGGATTGTCATAGCAGGCACGAATTTCCTCTAAAACTACATCTCGTTCCCGCTCAAACTCTTCTTCATCAAGGGTTGGGTGCAAGAGCAGGTCGGCTAGAGCAGGTAAAGTATCTTCTAAATATTGAGCGGCTATAGTGATGAAAAAGTGTGCGTAATCATGGCTAGTGGCGGCATTAGACATACCCCCACGACTCTCAATCACCATGTCGAATACACCCGGAGCGAGTCGTTCGCTGCCTTTAAAGATCATGTGTTCTAGAAAGTGAGCCATGCCAGACCATTCCTCTGGCTCAGCGATCGCTCCTGCACGAACCCACACATCTACTACTACTACTGGTGTAGCTGGGAGGTGTTGGTGAATCAAAGTCAACCCGTTCCCCAGCCTGAAGGCATCAGCAGGAAATGTTGAAGCAGTCAGCGGCTCAGTTAGCAACTTTTTTAATCTCAACGCTCAAAGCAATTTAAATTAGATTATAGTAACGCTTGGTCAATGCAGAATCTTAAATGTAGTGATATACAAACAAATTCCCAAAAATATTGCAAGGGCTAGGTGAACATTCCGTGCTGATATACCTACACAAGCTACCTATTAAAAAACCCCCAGTCCTTTTAGACAGGAGGATTTTGATAATTACAGGTTCACCAGAGCGCCGTCTTGCCTCAGTTTATGACCTGGAAAACCAGGTGGGTACCATTTAAACCTCGTTTAAAGTTTCCGGGTACAAGCCCGGTCTACTGCCACAAGATTGGGAGGTTCCCATTTTTCATAAAGCAAGATCAAAAAACACTATTGGCAGTCACCAACGCTCGAGTTGAGCCTGCAACTTTATCTATTGTAACTCTTTCTTCTAGAATGACCACTCTTGACATCCTTCCCTACACCCCCTGGGTCTCCTTCGCTCACTGACCTCTCTCATCGTTTAACTGAGGGTATCCTCTAGACTTGGGAGGGAATTGCCTTGATTGATATTTGCTTGCTGGCACCGAAAGAAATCCTACCCATACAAGAAATATCCAGACTAGTTTGACTGTACAATCAATACCAGATACAAAACTGCTTTGACATATTTCACTGCTCTTAAATTTGACACGCTTTAAAAGCTTGTAACTTGCTAACTACTTATCGCAACGTTCTTCACCTGGTTACAGAAACCGGACAGGCAGTGCAAATGTCTGTTCACCGTCCCAGTCCCTTTGTTGCTCAGAACCTAGAACGTGTTTTACCGGGTTGGGATTTGCCCGTGTTGTGGGTGGTCATTGTTTTACAGCAAGCCCAATATGAACTGATAGAAACAACTCCCGATATTGAGCGGGAAAAAGAACGGTTAAGGGAAAAGTTTATGCGCTTCGGCTTTGAAGTGGTTTTTAGTTTACGCGATCGCGGTTATTTAAGTAATTTAATTGACCCTCGCACAGGTTATCCCTTGCTATCACGCCCTGGTGAAATTCCTCATGACGATACAGCAGTCGTTCATGCCCTCTTAGGTTTTCCGATCATTCGTAACCAGTGTCGTGTTTTAGAGCATCCAACCTGGGGTACAGCCGTTTATCCGAGTACTTTACTCACCTCTGCTTCCCCAAAAGTGATTAAGCCTGTGCTGAAAAGGGTTGGGGCGCAGCAGGGATGGACGGAACTTAAGGGGAAGAGTTAAAGGAGAATGGGACGCGAGTTAAGCGGCGGCACTCCCAATTTAATCAGCGATCGCCACTATCACCCCTGTCACACATAAGTTTCACGCTGCCACAGAAAAAGCTTCCTAATCATCTCAGTATTATGCCAGATCCAACACAACCACCTACCAAAACGCTACAGGTAGCACAGTCAGCCGAGACTAAAGAGAACTCCCACCTCACGACTCATATCATCTCGTCCCGGCTACTCCAGGCGATAAAAATCCAGACCCCAAGCGAGTTTCTTGCCAAGGCAACCTATATAAGTCGTAAGCATGAACCAGGGAGCATTGATTTTACCGAGGGTGATGCTCACGAACTTCCCCCACCAGGCTTTGTAGAAGCCCTTCAGCGCTGGAGCGTTCCGCAAAATGAGAGTTGGTTCGGCTACAAAGAGAACCTCCCTCTGGCACAAGCTACTGTGTCAGAGGGTCTAAAGACGCAACGCGGAATCTCTATCGCACCTGAAGATATTTTCATGACCAATGGTAGTCTTATTGGTCTAGCGATTTGTCTTCAGATGTTGACTGAAATGGGGGACGAGGTGATTATCATCACCCCACCCTGGTTAAACTACAGGCGGATGATTCATGTCGCTGGTGCGGTTCCGGTTGGCGTTCCCGTAAATCCAACTACCTTTGATCTGGATCTAGATGCGATCGCATCTGCCATCACTGAACGTACTCGAGCAATCATCATCAATTCACCGCACAACCCTACAGGAAAGATTTTTTCAGCAACAACCCTGGAACAATTAGCAAATCTGCTCACCAATGCCTCCAATCACTACGACAAACCCATTTACCTGATTTCCGATGAAACGTTCAGCCGCATTGTGTTCAACGGGCAAGCTTGTCCTAGTCCGACCCAGTTTTACCCGTTTTCCTTCCTAATCTATGGCTACAGTAAGGCCTGGATGGCTCCTGGTCAACGCATCGGCTACATTGCCTTGCCATCCACAATGCCCGATCGCGAGTCAATACGGCGCATAATTCGTACACTGCAAGGCAGCCCCTTTGGTTGGTGTTTCCCCAGCGCCCTGATGCAATATGCTCTCACTGACTTGGATGAACTCACCATCGATATCGATCATTTACAACGCAAGCGCGATCGGATGATGAAGGCACTCCGGGAAATGGGTTACAAGTTGCAAATTCCTGAAGGGACATTCTTTCTATTAGTAGAGTCACCTTGGTCAGACGATTGTGCTTTTGCCGAATTACTAGCAAGCCATGATGTCTTTGTATTCCCTGGAACGCCCCAGGAAATACCGGGTTATTTCCGAATCTCTTTGACTGCCAACGAAGACATGATTTCCCGTGCCCTGCCGAAATTTAAAGCAGCTATAGAATACGCTGCGAATAACACGAAATAAATCATGAATGAAAAATAACATTAGAAAATTCGAGGGAATTTTTAATGGCTACTTTTAATAATATTCTGGAATCGGTGGGCAAAACTCCCCTGATTAAACTTAATAGTATTAAACAAGAAATTCAATCAACTATTTATTGCAAAGTAGAATATCTTAATCCGGGTGGTAGTACGAAAGATAGAATAGCTCTTGCCATGATTGAAGCGGCAGAGAAAGAAGGTAAACTGCAACCCGGTGGGACAATCATTGAGGCGACAGCAGGAAATACTGGAGTGGGTCTAGCGCTGATCGCAGCAATTAAAAAATATCGATGCATATTTGTGATGCCGGATAAGATGAGTCAGGAGAAGATTAACTTACTTAAAGCTTATGGAGCAGAAGTCGTAATTACTCCTACATTCGTTCCTCCTGACTCTCCAGAAAGCTTCAACGGAGTAGCAGAAAGACTTGCTAAAGAAATACCAGGAGCTTATAGACCCGATCAATTTGCCAATCCGAATAATCCGTTAGCCCATTACTTAACGACTGGACCAGAAATTTGGTCAGATACTAATGGAAAAGTTGATATTTTTGTCGCTGCGATGGGCACAGGCGGCACAATTTCAGGAGTTGGCAAATATCTGAAAGAGCAAAATCCGAATATAGTAATTGTTGGTGCAGATCCAGAAGGCTCAATTTTTTCTGGGGACACACCTAAACTTTACAAAGTTGAGGGAATTGGTGAAGACTTTATTCCGAAAAATTTTAACCGCCAAGTAATAGATGAAATGGTCAGAGTGAGTGATAAAGAGTCTTTTAATATGGCTCGTCGTCTGGCGCGAGAAGAAGGTTTACTGGTAGGAGGCTCTTGCGGCACAGCGGTAGCAGGGGCTTTAAAATACGCAGCTCGATTATCAGAACCTAAGTATATCGTAGTTCTTTTACCCGATACTGGCAGAAACTATATCAATAAAATCTATTCCGATGCCTGGATGCAGGAAAATGGTTTCTGGGAAGACAAAACAAGAAAAATAACCAAACTTCAAGAGATACTTGTTCATAAAAAAGATTTTCCCTCACTCGTTTATGTGAGTCCACGGGATACATTGAGTCAAGTCCTCCAAGTTATGCAAAAATTTAAGATTTCGCAAGTTCCCGTTATTGAAAATAATAACGTGATTGGAAGTTTAAATGAAGCTTCTTTAATGAAACTGCTGCATGAAGGTATAAATTTTTCTAACCAAGAAGTTTCGGCTGTGATGGGCAAACCTTTACCAAGTTTAGATGAAATTATCGATATTTCAGAAGCTTACCGAATTCTTTTATCGGGAACTAGTGGTATTATAGTCGAGCAAAATGGAATTCCTATAGGATTAATTACTAGAACTGATTTAATCCAATATTGGGTAAGCCAAAAGGAGGGGTAAGCAAGGAAATTTCAAGAGTCCGAAAAATTTTAATATGATTAAAGAATAAAGATTTCAACCCATTTTCTGGAGCCTGGGGGCGCTAGAAAAAGCAATGGCGACGAAAAAAATAAACCAAATATAATTAACTGGAATAAGGCATGTCTGTTATATTACTGAAAATTCATGCCTTATTATTTATCTAATTTTGCACTAAAAACTAATTAAAATACCAGTTAACCATCATGAATAATTTAGTTTTTTTAAGTGCCCATCAATTGGCAAAAGCAATTCGCGATCGCCAAGTTTCTTCAACAGAAGTAATAGAAGCTTATCTGAGCCAAATTGCTCAACACAACCCCAGACTCAATGCCATTGTGACACTGGATGCCGAAAATGCGATCGCCCAGTCGAAAGCAGCAGATAAAGCATTAGCTCAAGGAGAAAATTGGGGAGTCTTACATGGAGTACCCGTAACTATAAAAGACACCCTAGAAACTCAAGGATTACGCACAACTAGCAGTTATCCACCCCTAGCCAATTATGTCCCACAGCAAGATGCTACCGTCGTTGCTCGACTACGCGCTGCTGGAGCAATTATTTTGGGCAAGACGAATACACCACAACTAGCTGATAACTTTCAGACCAACAGTCCTCTGTTTGGTAGAACAAACAACCCCTGGAACCCTGAGTGTACCCCAGGCGGTAGCACTGGAGGGGGAGCGAGTGCTATTGCGGCTGGGTTATCCTCTCTAGAACTTGGTAGTGATATTGGTGGCTCAATCCGCGTTCCGGCTCACTTTTGTGGCATTTTCGGCTTGAAACCAACTGAGCATCGGGTGTCAACATCTGGGCATATTCCAGAGTTGCCAGGAACGCCTAAAACTATCCGGCACTTACAAACAATAGGGCCTCTTACCCGCTCTGTAGAAGACTTGCGATTGTGCCTATCACTGATTCAAGATCCAGACTCCCGCCAGCCAGAAGTAATGCCGATATCGCCAGAAGTTAATCCAGTGACGGCGCTACAATCTTACCGCTACGCTTGGGCAGAGGGATTTGGTGATATTCCAGCAACAGCCGAAACTAAAGCGGCTTTGGAGAAACTAGCATCTTCCCTAGCGGATCTAAAATGCTGTGTCGAGCAACACAACCAGCCACCAAATTTTGATAGCAATGCAGTACGGGATATTTACCTCAATATTTATAATTTTGAATTGGGTTTATCACAGCCAGAGCTAACGCCAATTCAACAGCAACAACGATATGCCAGCGCCCTCACCGAGCGCGATATTTTGATTGCGAATATGGAAAGTTTCTTATCTGATTGGGATGCTTGGCTGTGTCCAGTGGTTCCAGTCCCTGCCTTCACCCATCGTCAGCCAGGAGAACCCATTGAAGTGGATGGTCAAGAATTCTCCTATTTGAGAACAATAGGTGCTTACACCACAATTTTCAACTTAACTGGCAATCCTGCTGTAGTACTACCCTTTACCCAGTCACAAGCGGGACTACCCATTGGCGTGCAGGTAGTGGGGCGACGTGGGAGTGATATGAAGCTGCTAGAAGTTGCTGAGAAATTAACTCAAGTCACTGGTTTTTTTCAACGCCCACCTGGATATTAGAAATGACACAAATAAGGTCAGTAGGTCGAAAACTTTTGCGATCGCTCAATTAACAGTTCAAAGTCAAGGGGAAAGGGGAAGGGTTAAAGGGTAGAGGAAAGATGCCTGAGAGCTTAACTATTTTTTGGCTTTCGAGGTCCATGTGATCGCAACGGGCCCAGAATGCGGTTCAGTTGTCGGATTTGCTCAGGCGTACCCATACAGATTAAAGAATCTCCGGGTAGTAATGGGGTATCACCATCCGGGCCAGCGATGAGATTGCCATCAGCACGACGAATGGCAAGAACTAACGCCCCCGTTTGCGATCGCAATTTAGCTTCCCTAAGTGTTTGTCCGACTATAGGACAAGTTTGAGGGTTCAGCAAAAACTCCTCCATATAAAAGGAGCGATCGGCACCCGTGAGAATGCCATCCACAAAATCCATAACTTGAGGCCTGAGGGCCGCCGATGCCATTCGCCTACCGCCAGTAATGTAGGGAGAAACAACAGCATCAGCGCCAGCGCGTTGGAGTTTTTGTAGCGCTTCTTCGGTACTCGCACGAGCGATCGCCCGAATCTGCGGATTGAGGGTTTTCGCTGAGAGTACAGTATAAAGATTTTCCGCATCTGAAGGAAGCGCCGCCACCAGACAAATTGATCGTTCGATTCCCGCTTTGAGCAGCGTCTCATCTAATGTCGCATCTCCTTGCAGAGCAACACAGCCCAACGTCTGAGCTTCTTCCACTTGCTCTATTCGCGAGTCTATGGTGATGAAAGGAATTCCCTCAGCCTTAAACTCCAGGGCAATTTGCCGCCCCGTGCGTCCAAAGCCACAAAGAATATAGTGTTCATTTAAACTATCTATCAAGCGCCGTCGTTGCCTCAGTCGAATACCATCTTGAAAGTAGCCTTGGATTACGGCTTCTGTAAACCGATTCACGATGTAACCAATGCTCATAACGCCCATTAAGATGAGAGCGATCGTGAAGAGGCGTCCGCGATCGCCAAGAGGGTTGGTTTCTCCATAGCCTACCGTCGCCAGGGTGATCACCGTCATATACGCTGCATCTGACCATGACCAGCCCTCCACGACCCTATACCATAAAGTACCGATTAATGCAACTCCAAACAGAGCAATTGCTCCAACAATCAGCTCTTTTTGTAGGCGTTGATATTTCTCTTCTAGGGTTGAGTACACCGCTTTGTGTCACCACTACCATGTGGTGGCGAACATTGATGGAATCAAGATAACCTTAGATGTCTGTCAATCAACCAGTCTCAAGTACAATAAGCGGATGCTGTTGAGTGGCTTGCCGTAATAGCAGTACAAGGCTGCTTCATTGCAGTCATAAAAGTTTCCCTGCATTAAAATACACTATTCAAGGTTCAACAGGGACAGACGTTTTCGCAGATTCCAATTAATATGCCAAATGAGAAGAAGTAATCAAAAGGATGAACCCGTGAGTCTAGAAACTCTTGTTCCCAATTCTTCAATTCCAGCCGAATCAGCACCGTTCTCGTCTGCCCCCTTTGACTCGGTTGACTTCGACGCGAATGTCATGGCAACCTACGGTCGCTTTCCCATTGCCTTAGAACGGGGCAAAGGATGTCGTGTCTGGGATACTGAAGGGCGCGAATATCTTGACTTTGTTGCTGGAATTGCAACTTGTACACTCGGTCATGCCCACCCTGCTCTAGTTGCGGCACTCACCCAGCAAATTAACAAGCTGCACCATGTTTCTAATCTTTATTACATCCCAGAACAGGGGCAATTAGCCAAGTGGCTCATTGAGCATTCCTGTGCCGATCGGGTATTTTTCTGCAACTCTGGGGCCGAAGCTAATGAAGGTGCAATCAAATTGGCAAGGAAGTACGCCCATACGGTACTCGATATTGAAAAGCCAGTGATTTTGACCGCTAAGGCGAGTTTCCATGGACGCACACTAGCAACGATTACCGCTACCGGTCAGCCCAAGTACCAAAAACACTTTGACCCTTTAGTTCCTGGATTTCATTACATTCCTTACAACGATATTCGGGCACTAGAAAATGCGATCGCAGACCTTGATGAAGGGGATCAGCGAGTAGCAGCAATTATGCTGGAAGCCTTACAGGGAGAGGGCGGTGTTCGTCCAGGAGAGTTAGATTATTTCCTAAGACTGCGAAACATTTGCGATCAGACAGGGATTTTACTGATTATGGACGAAGTCCAAGTCGGTATGGGACGTACTGGTCAGTACTGGGGATATGAAAATTTGGGGATCGAGCCGGATATCTTTACCAGTGCTAAGGGGCTAGCTGGTGGCATCCCGATTGGTGCATTGATGAGTAAAAAGTTCTGCGATGTATTCCAACCGGGTGAGCACGCGAGTACTTTTGGAGGCAACCCACTTGCTTGTGCTGCGGCTCTTAGCGTTGTTCACACCTTGGAGCAGGAGAATCTTCTGCAAAATGTACAGCAACGCGGTGAGCAACTGCGAGCAAGACTCAGAGCGATCGCAGCTAAGTATCCTCATCTGATTACCGAAGTGCGCGGCTGGGGACTCATTAATGGTATGGAACTGAACACTGATATTGAGTTAACCTCAGTTGATATTGTGAAAGCTGCAATGGAGCAAGGCTTGTTGTTAGTACCCGCAGGGCCAAAGGTCGTTCGCTTTGTTCCACCTTTGATTGTCTCCGATGAGGAAGTTGAGCAAGCGGCTCAAATCGTTGAACAAGTCATAGCGGCTTTGGCATCGTAAAGACACAGGTTCAAATAGTTGAAAGTTAGAAGGTTGAAAGTTTCGCGTTTTAACCAGGACTTACGCAAATTTACTGTTAAACCGCCATTCGTAGGGGCGATTCATGAATCGCCCCTACTATATATGGTATCCATGCGTAAGTCCTGTTAACATCTGAGGAAAATAGGTGTCAGGGGTCTTTCTCGATCAAATTGATTTTGATGATCAAAATAAGACTTAAGCTATGACCCCTGATTCTATAGTTCAACCTTCTAGTATTTAATCAAGAAATAAAGCAGTATTAGCGCAAGCTTACCAAGGAATCGGTTGCTTGTCCCGAAAGAACCGATGAGAAAGTGTATAGAGCGTAGGCGATCGCACTTTTTTTTCAGCCCTTATGTTTTTCTATTAATGTTATTGATTTTTTACCCAACAATTCATCCCATAGCTCAACACTTTTGGGATGAATTGCGGTTTTGAGCTTAAGCCCCAATTTCAGGGATAAAGACCAAATAAATTAGAAAGGGCACACTATTGACAAGAAAATTCCGGACTCAGATTTCCATTAGGGAAGCCGCTTGAAATCCAGCCAGTTGTAGGTTCTGAAATCCTAACCCAAGTCCGTCCTTGGCTGTCTTTTTGTGTCTGTCGAGGACTGGCCAGCTTGACCGTATTTCCTACGTATACCCCACTAATTCTCGGAGCGGCAATATCTGGAGTATTACGAACCGCTAACCCTTCTGGTGGAGCAACAACTCTACGGCAAACGTTTGGCCCACCTTGTGTGCCACCTTGGGTGCCGCCTTGTGTGCCGCCTTGTGTCCCTGGTGAGGGGGGTTGAGGTTCAGGGGGACGAGTACCGCCTGGGCAGGACTTAAGATCGCTGGCTCGAACATAACCGGCTACAGGAGCACTAATCGCAATCCAACCATTAGCCCCATTATCTGCTAGAGTCACTTGTTCGTTGGGAGCAAGGGTTCTGATGGTTTGGCTAGAGGTTGAACGCTCTGGGTAGATAAAAATTCTTTGTTTAGCGGCGCGACATTGTCCTACCACTCCTTGTCCTTGTGCAAGTTGAACGTCGCTCTGACGTCCAGAGGTGTTATTCAGTTGGGATTTTTGCGTAATGTTAGCTGTTGTGTGACTAGTAACCGGATTAGGAGCAGCATTAACTTCTCCTACAGAACTCAACACCAAAGCTAGGACGGCAACAGGCTTGCCCCAGCGGCTGAGCTTTTTCATACCGTTAACTCCTCATTTCACCAAAATTAAGTTTGTCTAAGAGACTCGGACATTAAAAAACCTTCGTCCAAATAGTAAACTGGGTTCTTCAAAATAGCTATCTCAAAGTAGCCAAAAATAGCGATTAACCTGTTTTTACATCATGATGGCGATCGCAAGGTAGTAAACCTCCAGACAGTCTCTTAGTTTTTATTCGTACCCTACAAAAAAATTAGTCGATATCGTGGGTTGAGGAAGAGAAGGCTTTTTCCCTCCTCCTTTCCCTGACTCAATCGCGACTACTGGCAAGCCTATACTAGGGACAAGAGAATGTTGGACTGAGATTGCCTTCAGGAAAGCCACTGGAAACCCAGCCGTTGATGGGTGCAGTAATTGCCACCCAAGTCCGTCCTGCGCTGTCTACCTCAGACTGCTGAGGATTGGTCAACTTAACAACGCCCTGGTCAGGTACTGCACCCAGCAATGTGGAGGAAGTTGTTGGGTTTTGACGGATACTTAGAGCTACATTCGCTCGACGACAAACGTTTGATGTCTGAGGGCCAGAACAGAGTTTGAGATACCTGGCGATAACATAGCCATTGGCAGGAGCACTCACTTGTATCCAACCACTGTTATCGCCGTCACTTGCCAAAGTCATTCGCTGGTTGGTCTCTAATGTTCTTACCACTTCACTGGCAGGGCCAACTGAAGGCTGTGTAAAGATATCTATAGTTCTGTTCGCTGCACGGCATTGCCCAACCAATCTTTGTGCAAGTTGAACATCTCCCTGAGCCAGGATAGGTTTTGATAGTTGGATGCTGTTGGCTGTGGTGGTGTTAGTGACGGGAGTCGCGATCGCATCTCCATTGCCCACAATCGGATTGAATACTAAAGTAAAAACGGCTATAGACTGGCCCCAATGACTAATCTTTTTCATGTTATTAACTCCTCATTACACCCAAGTGCTGGTGTGAGAAGCTCCCAAAGTCAAAAATATCCAAGCGGTAGAATCGGGTCTTGCAAAAGCACTAGCTCATGAGCAAAAGGGATGAGTTAATCTGCCTAAAAACCAGATAGAGCGAGGATATTTTTCTGATGGAAAGTTTCTATGTCACCCAGCTATAGAGAAGATTAGTGCAAATTCGGACAAAAATCGAGACGTTCTCAAGCTACCAGCATTTTGCCAAGCGATCGCAAATCGTCAGCAAAAAAGCTTCCACCTCGAGCCAACAACAAGGCGCTTAAAAATTCACCCGAACATTAGCTAAACGGCGATTCCGTGCCACTGTAAGAATCGCTGAAGAAGGACGGCTTGCCAAAAAGTCTTGCAAATCCTGAATTCCCCTCAAACGCTGACCATCAATGGCAATTAAGCGATCGCCAGGTCTAAATCCCACATTCGCCGCTATTGACCCTGACTGTACTCCCAAAATCACTAGGGTTCTGGCATCTACTGTTACCCCCAAGCGAGAATTTGCAGGTGCAGACTCCAGAGCAAAGTCACTGGAATTGCTTCGATTACGATTTTGTTCGATAAACGCTTTGGCGACTAAAACATTGGTTGCAAAGCCGATCCCAGTATTTCCTCCTCTCCCTTGGCTGAGAATCGCTTTGTTCACACCAATCAGTTCACCTTGGGAATTAAGGAGTGGGCCTCCAGAATTGCCTGGATTAAGAGATGCGTCGGTTTGTAAATCCTGATTAGGCGCAATACGGCTGAGAATGCCAGTGGTTAGAGTTCCTGACAACCCAAAAGGACTGCCAATAGCAAAGACTCGTTGACCCACTTGAATACCTTGAGGATTAGCTAGACGTACTGTCGGGAAGCGATCTGTTGTATTCAATCGCACCAGCGCTAAGTCATTCCTGCGGTCAGTTGCAATCACTTGCCCTCGATAACGCTTGCCTGTAGGCGTGCTGACTATCACTAAACCCCCTCTTGCGCCCCTAACCACATGCTCATTTGTCAAAATAAGCCCCTCTGAACTGACAATACTGCCCGATCCCGAACCTCTGCCAGTACTTAATGTTACAACTGTAGGACTGACAATTCGATAGACATCAATAGTGGTTTGTTCTTCATTGACTCTCTGGGCAACAACAGTAGGAAGCGGTACACTGCTCAAAGCTGGCGTATTGATTAAACAAATAGAAGCCGCACACAATAACAATCGCTCAGGTTTCATGACACTTAAAGGGAAGTTGTCAAACTTAGGACGGATGATTTAATAACAGTTATGACGCCAATTAGGAATGTGTGTTTCTTTGATCATGTCTCCCTAATGGCAATGCTGACCATCTCCAAGTTCCACAAGTCTGAGAATTTGTTTATTATCTACTTCAGGAGTGTGAGGCTTGCCAAGTATTCATCACGCCGACACTTATACCCCAGCAGCGTGCATCTGCTACAACACTTAACGCTAGCCATTGATTGAGCTGCATTTGAGAGATGATTAGGTTTATTGAGTCAACTCCCTACAGCTTTGCCCTAGGTAAGTAGGAGTTTATGAAAGCGTTGGAGTTCATAAAGGTAACGGCTAAGATTGATGAAACCATGCGGTTAAAGCAACGGCTAACGCATCGGCTGCATCATCCGGTTTGGGAATGGACTCTAAATTCAACTCCCGTGCCACGGCTTGCTGCACCTCATACTTATCGGCATTTCCATAACCCGTCAATGCCTGCTTAACTTGAGCGGGTGTAAACTCTACCATGGGGATATCATGCTGCGCCAACACCAACATCAAGACCCCCCGCGCCTGAGCTACAGTAATTGTGCTGCTCATTCGGTAGAAAAAGAGTTTTTCAATCGCCACAAGCTGAGGCTGCCACTGTTCTATCAGGGTGTGCAAATCATCGTGAATTGTGCAGAGTCGCTTGCCGATGTCAGTACCTGCTGGCGTCTGAATCACGCCAAAATCAATCAATCGCACCGATTCCGGCGTGGGTTTTACGGGAGAGCGATCGCTTTTTTTAACTGCTACTGTTTGGGCCGTTTGGCAGATAATTGCCCCAAAGCCCAAAATCGCTAACCCTGGGTCCAGTCCTAAAATTCGTTGTTCCATCCGCCTTGTGTAGAGGCAACTCCAATTTATCTATTTCTGTTTACTGCGAGACAAAGTCAGAAAAGATCTTGCCACTTCGTCATGAGCCTTTCATCATAACTGTCTGTGCTTGTGATGTCGTATTAATCACACCATAATCTAATTTCCCGCATGTATCCTGATGGGCACTCATTCACGCTTAATAAGCATATGGCACCTTTAACAGCACGCAGCCCTCTTTTAGCGAGTCAAGGACTTGAGTATTTTCACCCTGCTTCGTTAAAGTCTATCCAGTCTTTTTGTTCCCCAGACTTATATTAGTGATGTCCTCATATAGTGTCTTCAAACGAGCTCTACGTACGCTACAACATGAATCGAAAGGTCGAACACCTCAACGAGTTAATCGATGGTTTAAGTGGTTAGCACCTGGATTGTTTGTCAAACGTTGGTTACTTTTAAGTGCCACTGGTGTGCTACTCACAAGCCTGGGGGTGGCAATTTGGGCTAAGCTAACCCCTATTTTTTACTTATTAGACTTGACCTCGAAAGTCTTAGAAGCGATCGCAATTATCCTCCCTAGTTACGTATCCGGCCCACTGGCAATTACCTGTGGTTTGATTTTGATCTTCTGGGGGCAAACCCGAACAGTCAGTTCAATTACGGAGGTGCTAAAACCCGAGGGAGATAAAGAACTGGTGGATGTGCTAATGGCTCATCGCCGTCTCAACCGAGGACCGAAAATTGTTGTGGTTGGAGGCGGTACAGGTCTTTCTACCTTACTCAGAGGGTTGAAAATTTATAGCGCTAATATTACTGCCATTGTCACTGTAGCCGATGATGGAGGGTCAAGCGGGCGACTAAGGCAAGAATTTGGGGTGCTACCGCCAGGAGATATTCGCAACTGTTTAGCGGCACTTGCTGATCAAGAAAAGTTGTTAACTGAATTGTTTCAATATCGTTTCCAGGCTGGTAATGGGTTGGTGGGTCACAGTTTTGGTAACCTGTTCTTAACGGCAATGAGTGAGATTACAGGTGATTTAGAGCGAGCGATCGCTGCCAGTTCTCAGGTGTTAGCTGTACGCGGACGAGTATTACCTGCTACTCTCAGTGATGTTTGCTTGTGGGCTGAATTAGCTGATGGGCGTCGCATCGAAGGAGAATCGAATATTACTGAGGCGAACGGCACCATTGTCAAAATTGGTTGTACGCCTGAAAATCCACCTGCTTTACCTGCTGTTGTCAAAGCGATTCATGAAGCTGATTACATTATTATTGGCCCCGGTAGTCTGTATACGAGTATTATTCCTAATCTTTTGGTACCAGAAATTGCAGAAGCGATCGCTAAAGTCACTGTGCCCCGCATCTATGTTTGTAATATCATGACCCAACCGGGCGAAACAGTGGGGTATACGGTTGCCGAACACATCCGAGCGATCGATGATGCCTGCGGTAAAGCCTTGTTTGATGCTGTGTTGGTGCAGGGAAAAGTCCCTTCAGCGCAGTCTTTGATTAAGTATGCCCAAGTGGGTTCTCATCCTGTTTTTCTGGATCGAGAAGAAGTTGCCAAGTTAGGACGGCGTATTGTGCTATCCAACGTGATGGATGAAGATGTAAACACAAATTTGGTCAGACATAATCCTGATCGGTTAGCACGAGTGTTACTACGCTGGTACAGCCGCGCTCATGTATGAAAGATTGAAGGTTATCAAAGAACCTTTAATTTTTTCCATACCGTAGAGCTATAACTCATACCAAGTTGCATTCATACGTAGCATATTCATTTTCTGGAGCGTCCCCGCCTCCCCGCGTCTCCGTGTCAATCTCAACTACTATCTTTGAACGCAACTCGGTATCAGCATTTCTATTCAGCAAACACTGTTATACAAGAAATCGATAGCAAAATCCCTTGTACTGTAGACAGGGGATGAAATAGGTTTTTCTCTTTTCCTCTTGCCCCTTATCCCTAAAGGGGCTCCACTTTTCCCTTCTGACTCACTAAATTACTTAATCTAATAAATCTTCAACCTTTAAACTTTTTAACAATTGATACTATTTCTAACAGATAATACTATCTTCACCACTAAAAACCTGATTACGACCACTCGATTTAGCACGTAGTAAGTTATGGTCGGCACGCCGTAGCAAGCTCTCTCCTTTACTATCATCAGTAATATTGAGAGATGCGAGTCCCAGACTGATGGTAACTTCAAGGGCTAAGGCACTATCAATGTGAAAGGGTTGATCGCAGACTAAACATCTTAGTCTTCGGGCGACGATTTGAGCATCATGAAAATTAGTTTGGCTGAGAATGATGACAAACTCTTCTCCACCATACCGAAAGAGGGTATCCTGAAGTCGGAGGTTGTGTTGTAGGCGAGCAGCCAAGAGCTGAAGTACGCGATCGCCAACCTGATGACCATAATTATCGTTAACAGACTTAAAATAGTCTACGTCTAGCATTAAGAGGCTCAAAGGCGTTGAGTGGCTCCGCGCATTGTGAATTTGTCGGGGTAACTCCCATTCCATTGCTCTACGATTGTTGAGTTCTGTCAGGGGATCAGCTAAGGCCATTGTTGAGAGTACGTCATTCGTTTGCATCACCTCTCGGTAAAATTGAACTCCGCGTAACCCAGCCTGAATATGTGCCCTTAATAAACGTATTTCTACACCAGTTAATGCGGTCGCTTTTGTTCCTACTGAAGTCATCCGTAAGTAAGCATCTGCCCCCACTTCTAACGCTTCGGCACAAGCAATTAACTCTCGGCATTCATCTGAAAACGCTTCATCTCTACTGAGTTGAGATGATGAATTGTCAATCAAAATGCAGTATATCCAGCCTAGTTGAGGCTGTTGTTTAATTTGATGACATAGTTCTAAACAACCACTCAGCGCTGCCTGCAAAATCAAAATAGCAGGTTGTTTGCTTTGAATGATTGAGATAACTTCATTTAGCTCGGAGGACGCCTCAACCGTGCCAGTCGTTATATTGTGAATTTGATTAACCCATATAGTGAGAAACGGTTCGTTTCCAACCACTAAAACAGAAGCGTCCATCGTTATAGGTAGCTCCGGAGAGCTAAGGCGTTGACCTTGAGCAAATACTGTCAAATCTTCTACTACCAACCCGTTTTAGGTATAGAGTGTATCAGTTATTGATTGTGGCTCTTTTGTGTCTCTCCCGTTCCTACAGATAGAGCGTGCCGTAATTGCTTTTAGCGAGCGATACCTTTGCTGAATCTTTACGAAATCTTATTAAAACACTCAGTATATTTAAAAATGACATACAGTAAAGTTTTCTATTGCTGTTGATGGGTCGGCAATATAGGCAGCCCAAATCGAATATTTTATACGAGCAATAAAGCAATGTTCAAACTCTGGAGGAGTGTACATCCTTATACTACCCACAGATGCTATCCGGAGTTCAGCATTAAGCATCGTCCTCCTGTAACAAAAGGTTTTCGCCATCCAACCTAAGCCTAGCGAGTCATTGCCCGCATAGGCTTAGGGGGGTATTTTTGATAATGCCGCCACTTGTTAATCCAGTTCCTTCCCCTTTAGTGAGAATTTAAGGAGTTTCCAGAAAAAATGATAATAGCACTTGCGCGTCAGAATAGAAGTGATTAGGAACTTGCTCAAGTTGCAATTTGAGGCATTGCCAGAAAAGCCACAGTAAACTTACAGCCGTTACGAAAATAAAGGCATGAGCCTATCCAAAGCCAAGAACGGCAAGACATTGCCGTGCCCCTGCTGTATTTACAAATTAGCTGGCGTTAAATACAGTTAAAAATTTTGTCAAGAATAGTGAATCCCAATCACTCTCTTGACAACCGTTGCCTCATCAGTCAGCTAGTGCACAATGGCGGAAATAACCCACCCGTTCAAAAAGGTTAAAAAGCTTACGTACAAGCTATCTTTCCTGGGAGCCTTTCTCTTGTATAAAAGCCTTCTTGCACTAGCTTGACATCTAAACCCAGTTACAAGCTTCCGTATTGTTATTCCACGGTATGTCCCACTGATGTAATCATTTGCTTGATTGACTCTTCAGAAGCTTCGGTTTCAACATTGACTGTCTTTGCTTGTACATCAACATTGACTTTAGCTCCTGACTCATGCGTAAGAATTTCCTCGGTAATAGTCTTGGCACAACCATCACAGGCGATACTCGGAACTTTAAACGTATAGGTTTGTACTGCCATCGTTAAACTTAAATTCTGTATTTTGACTACATTCAAATCCTAATTTTAACCTTCTCAAGAGTTTATTGTTTAACGTTTTTTCTAAAGATTTTTTTGCATAAAAATTATTCCTATTAGCAGATGCCAAATATCTGTGTATATGTCTTTCCTATACTAAATTCCTGACCCAAAAACTCTTGATTTTTCTATTTCTTGACTTCCCTGCTGCTTTCTCTAATTCTGCTTATAAGAGGTACAAAATTAATGGGTCTAGCCAATCGCCACTAGACCCATTCATGTGCAAATAATTGATTTTTCAACGAGTTAACTTTCTGATGAATGAACACTGACTAAGGTTTACAGCTCTCATAGCTCCTCTGAAAATGCCCAACACAGTCATATAATTCTAGATCTTTGTTTGGCTTTTCCTAGCTAAACCAGGCATTGAGCCCATTACATCTATGGTTGGTTGGTTTGGAACTATGACTAGGTCACAGACCGAGGACATCAGAATCTGTAGCCTATTTACGGGGTTTGACTCCTGTTGTTGATTGGGAGTTCGATGTCCATGTCTATAAAAGTAACACAGCTTTCGTTGGATACGGAGAACGAGTTACCAAAGTTGATGAGTCTTCACGAATTGCAAGTGTTGTATTAAAAACTGAAAATCATTCTTGACTTGGTAACAAATAACCGATAAAAGCAGCAACCCTGCATAAACAAATGTAAAAATGGATAATAAGTTGACTGATTGGTACACAAGCTGCGCGAAAAAGATCAGCCTAATAGCGTAGCACCAAGCGCGTCTACCTGAGTAGGGAAGTATACCTTCACGCGATTGGATTGAGTTTTCACTCAGGTGCTATCTCTTCTGGAAACTCTCAAAAGAAAACTGTTTGATTCTTAGTCCCTTTTAGATGACCATGCCTGACTCCCCAAAGTCCCTCAGCGGCAGCGAAATTCGGCAAACGTTCCTCGATTTTTTTGCCCAACGAGGACACAAGGCGTTGCCAAGTGCCTCTCTCGTGCCGGAAGACCCAACTGTGCTATTAACGATCGCGGGGATGTTGCCCTTTAAACCCATTTTCTTAGGACAGCGCCAGTCGGAATTTCCCCGCGCTACGACTTCGCAAAAATGCATCCGTACCAACGATATTGAGAACGTCGGACGCACGGCGCGGCATCATACCTTTTTTGAGATGCTGGGTAACTTCAGCTTCGGGGACTATTTTAAAGAGCAAGCGATCGCATGGGCATGGGAACTCTCTACTAAAGTCTTCGGTTTGCCCCCAGAACGCATTGTCATCAGTGTATTTGAGGAGGATGACGAAGCCTTTGCTATCTGGCGCGACAAAATCGGTATTCCCGTCCAACGCATCAAGCGGATGGGTGAAGCGGATAACTTCTGGGCTTCTGGCCCGACTGGCCCTTGTGGTCCTTGTTCAGAACTCTACTACGACTTCCACCCAGAACGAGGTGACGACCACATTGATTTAGAAGATGATACTCGGTTCATCGAGTTCTATAACTTGGTGTTCATGCAGTATAACCAGGATGCAGAGGGCAACCTGACTCCCCTCAAAAGCAAAAATATTGACACGGGGATGGGACTAGAGAGGATGGCGCAAATCCTCCAGAAGGTTCCGAACAACTACGAAACTGACCTGATTTTCCCCATTATTAAAACAGCAGCCGAAATTGCGGGGATCGACTACGCCGAGAGTGATGAAAAAACTAAGGTATCTCTTAAAGTAATTGGCGACCATGTTCGGGCGGTTGTCCACATGATTGCGGATGGAATTACTGCGTCGAATGTGGGTCGAGGTTATGTGTTGCGCCGCTTAATTCGTCGAGTCGTGCGTCATGGGCGTTTGATTGGGATTCAAGGTGAGTTTACCTCTCAAGTGGCCCAAAGTGCGATCGCGCTTTCGGAATCTGCCTATCCCAATGTCCGGTTACGGGAAGAGGCAATCAAAGCCGAACTGCAACGGGAAGAATCCCAATTCCTGAAAACGTTGGAACGAGGCGAGAAGTTGCTGGCTGAGATTATTGCCAAAAAGCCAAAGCAGATTTCAGGCGAGGATGCCTTTACTCTGTATGACACTCATGGCTTCCCCTTAGAGTTAACTCAGGAAATTGCTGAAGAACAGGGCCTCACAGTAGATGTTGCAGGCTTTGAAGATGAAATGGAGAAAGCGCGAATTAGAGCGCGAGAAGCCCATGAAACCATTGATCTAACAGTACAAGGTAGTCTGGATAAGCTGGCTGAACATATCCAAGTCACTGAGTTCTTGGGTTATAAGCAACCTCAATCAACAGCAAAGGTGGAAGCACTGTTGATAGATGGCAAATCAGTAGAGTCAGCCGAAGCGGGTGCTAAGGTGCAAGTGATTCTGGATCAAACGCCATTCTATGCCGAGTCTGGGGGACAAATTGGCGATCGTGGCTACTTGTCCGGCGATACTGTCTTAGTACGCGTTGAAGATGTCAAAAAAGAATCTGATTTCTTTGTCCACTTCGGTTCCATCGAGCGTGGCACCTTAGAGTTAGGCACAACTGTAACGGCGCAAATTGACCGCGCCTGCCGTCGTCGCCTCCAAGCCAATCATACGGCAACTCACTTGCTGCAAGCTGCCCTGAAAAAGATTGTTGACTCTTCCATTTCTCAGGCGGGTTCTTTAGTTGCTTTCGATCGCTTGCGCTTTGACTTTAACTGTCCTCGTGCTTTAACTGCCGACGAGTTACAACAAATTGAGGAACAAATTAATACTTGGATTTCTGAAGCCCATGAGGCAGATGTGGCCGTACTCCCCCTAGAGGAGGCGAAGCGTCGAGGTGCGATCGCTATGTTTGGGGAAAAGTACGGTGACGAGGTGCGGGTAATTGATTTCCCTGGTGTCTCAATGGAACTGTGTGGCGGCACTCATGTCCACAACACGGCTGAGATTGGGGTGTTCAAAATTGTCTCGGAAACAGGGATTTCATCGGGTGTCCGGCGGATTGAAGCGGTTGCTGGGCCTGCGGTACTCGATTACCTAAATGTGCGGGATAAAGTGGTGAGAGAATTAAGCGATCGCTTTAAAGCCAAACCGGAAGAACTACCTGAACGCATCACGAATCTTCAAAATGAACTGAAAAGCAGCCAAAAACAGGTGGATGCTCTCAAACAAGAACTCGCCTTGGCAAAATCCGACCAGTTGCTAGCTCAAGCGGAGTCAATTAGTGGATTTAACATTTTAGTTGCTCAACTTGAAGATGTTGATGCCGATGGTTTGAAAACTCTTGCCGAACGCTTGCAGCAGAAACTGGGTGAAAGTGCGGTTGTACTCGGTTCCGTTCCTGAACCTGACAAAGTGAGTTTGGTGGCAGCGTTTAGCAAAGGTGTCAATGCCAAGGGATTGCAAGCAGGGAAATTTATTGGGGGAATTGCCAAACTCTGTGGTGGTGGCGGTGGTGGACGTCCCAACTTCGCTCAAGCGGGTGGACGTGATGCCAGTAAGTTAGCCGAAGCATTGGAAAGTGCGCGAGAACAGTTGCAATCTGGTTTAAGTTGAATGTCACTGACTTAAGGAGGGTGGACAGTGTTCACCCTCTTTAGATAACTTTAATTACGAATTCGAGACTTAAAGATGATATGAAGCTCACCCTATCGGCGGGAGCGAAGATGGGGAAATGTGGACGAATTTTGTTCAACTGAAAACCCTACCAGTTTTTTGCTAATTCCATGAGTTGAGCGATCGCAGCTTCCGTAGCTTGTTGCCGCACATCGTGGGAGCCTCCCTGATTGGGAACTTCGACATATTCAACCTCTTGAATGCCAAGGAAGTTGAGCATAAACCGTAGATACGGCACACAGAAATCCATCGCACCCGCAGGTGTGTCAGGCGCATAACTGCCTGCACGAGAACTGATGATTAATGCTTTTTTCCCAGTGAGCAATCCATTAAAAGCACCTGTATCTGGGTCAGATTGTACCGTCCGACCGACCCGAATAACGTTATCAAAATAAGCCTTGAGATTGGCAGGAATACCAAAGTTATACATGGGAACCCCAATCACAATCCGGTCTGACTCAAACAGTTCTGTAATTAGAGCCTCTGATTCAGCTAATAACACCTTTTTATCCTCTGTTTGATGTTCAGATGGAGTCAGGTTTGCTGCTACCCAGTTGGCAGTGATGAGAGAGGGAGAGTGTACTCCGACATCTCGCAAATTATATTGAGTGTCGGGGTTGTAAGAACGCCATTGATAAATAAACTTAGATGCAAGGGTGTGAGAAACAGACCCTTCTTGACGCACACTGGATTGAATTTCTAGCAGTTTCATGGTTCTTCTCCAATACGATTGAGTTGCAAAAATGATTCAGATTGTGACTCTAATTTGAGTGCTGCGCGAAGCGATCAAGTTGAGTGAGAGCGATCGCTACCATTAACAACGAGATGGCAAAAACTCTGGATAAATTCAACGGATGAGCTGGAACACCAAACCAACCAAACTGATCGACGATCAGTGACATGACCATCTGACTACAAACAACAGCTAGCGTTGATGTAGTTAAACCGAGTTTGGGTACCGTCAACGTACTTAAGCTGACAAACGTTGCTCCCAAAAATCCTCCTGAAAATGCCCACCAGGGGACGTTAACAAACCTTGCAAAATCCGGTGATTTGAAAATACCCAACGCTAGCAGAAAGGTTAGAATACCGAACCCAACCAGGAAATTAATTGCCGCCGCTGCGATCGGAGAGTGAAGCGCTTGCTTTAACCGAGCATTCGCAGCAGAACCGATCGCCAAAAAACTTCCTGCTGAACCTGCCCCAAGCATTGCCAATAAAATATTCATGATGTTTGAGAAACAATTGATTACTGTGTCAGAAAGAAGAGCGCAACGGCTAACAGCCCAACGGCAAACCGACGATGAGGAGTGAGGCGATGTTGAGACATTCCCAACCAACCAAAATGATCGGTAATGATACCTGCGATCGCTTGTCCACCGACCACAAATCCTAATGTCAATGTTGCTCCCAACGTGGAGATGAAGTAAGCACTGGAGACAATGTACCAGGCTCCAAATAAGCCTCCGATGAAACTCCATTGAGGCGCTTTGCGTAAGGTGTACCAATCCAAGTGACCAAACTGTCCCGTTAAGAGCAATGCCATTAACGCGAGTAAACCGATGAAATAAGAAACATCCGCTGCTAACAGGGCCGAATTCAGTGATCGCGCTAATTGAGCATTGATGCTGGCTTGAATGGGCAACAGCGCTCCACTCAATAAGGACAACAGGAGATAGAGACAAATTTGGCAGCGCAGCAAGATATTCCGAGAGCGGAACAAGGATAGGAACGTCATAATTTTTGTTGTGTAAAGATTGGATTTGAGCGATTGACCTACTGTTGCCCGGATTTGGTATCAATCGCTGATTGGACTGCTAAAAACTACCTTGATATCAAGATAGTTGAAATAAAGATGAACGTCAAGAATCTTGATGTCAAGATATAATGCTTCTATGACACACGATCGCATTGATGAAATTTTGGAACAATGGCAACGAGAGTCCCCTCAGTTAGACGTTTCAGCGCTAGCCGTGACGGGGCGAGTGATGCGAATAGCCCGTTTACTGGAAAAGCATCGGGAAGCCGTGATGGCAGAATATGGGTTGAATGTGTGGTCGTTTGATGTGCTGGCAACGCTCAGGCGGCAAGGTTCGCCCTATCAACTCAAACCCACAGATCTGTATGGTTTGTTAATGCTCTCTTCTGGTGCGATGACGAACCGAATTGATCGCCTGGAGCAAGATGGTGTAGTCGTTCGCCTTCGCGATCCAGACGATCGGCGCAGTGTGAGTGTTCAACTAACCCCCAAAGGCATTGAGTTGATGGATACTGTAATGCCTGTTTTGTTTGAGAAGGAAAAGCAATTCCTAGAACAATTTACTAAGAGTGAAACTCAAACGTTCACTAAATTGCTCCGTCGGTTTTTGCTGTCTTTCGATGAGAGCGATAGATGATGCGACTATACTGCTGTGAGGTCAAGCGCGATCCCAAAGTCTGAAATTTCCTTGAAGTCTTGGTAATTATGTTCCGCTCTCTGGAGCCGCAATTACCCGCAATACTCGCTCTGCATCCGTCAAGTCACCAACAATGCGTCGAACAGGATGAGGCCATACTCTCAGCAGCGTCGGTGTCGCAGAAATTTGATTAGCTTCTGCCTGCTCAGGGTGCTTGAAGATGTCGATGACTTTGAGGGTATAAGGATAACGGAGAGATTGTTCTAACAACTGGTGCAGACTCATAAGGATGTACTCCGTTGCTGCACTGTTTCCGGAGACAAACAGACGCAATACATAGCCTTGAGCGTGATGAACGTGAGAGTCAGGCGCAATTTCTGTGATCTCACCTGGCGTTGCTGTTTGCGATCGCGATTGGGAAATATCAGCCTCTTCTGTTAAAGTTAGCGATCTTACGAGAGACGCGTTAGCCATGTTAGGGTCGTTGAAATTCATAGCCGATCCGCTAGCAGTAGTAGAAGGCATATCCAACGGTAGCTCTTTGAGCGCTAATACGTCCTGCTCTACAGAAGAAACTGATTGGATACTAGAGCGTACCACACGGCTCGGAACTTTTGTCGGTGTGGTATGAGTATTTCTGGAATAGAAACTAAAATCTTGATCCGTTGAATTTTCTCGACGAGAACTGACTAAAGACAAATCCTGTCGCAGTGCACCTGGTGTTCTCTCTCGATGAGACAAAAATGGTACTGTGCGTTCATAGCGCCATATTAAGTCGTGTTCTTCCCAAAGTTGAGGAAACTGACGGTGATAAGTTTCCAAGACAATCGGATCACATAGCCCTTCTTGCCAGGGAGCCAGTTTCCAAGCCAAGTTAGGAGTATCGAATACAGCATTGAGCAATGCTTGATGCTTTCGTACTAACGGATAAATTTCCGCTGATATTTGTATTTGTTGCATGCGAGAGTCGAGCCAGCGATCGATTGTTGCCGTATACCCTGGCACTAAAAAATGAGGGGGTTCAGACAATCCTAAAAGTTCTTGTAGAGCTGCACAAAGATGTAAGTGCCAATGCTCCTGCTTGTTAGGATCAATACAATAAATCAAATCCCCTCCTGGTGTAAAAAGCGCGATGCCTTTATAGAGTTGGGGGAAAAGTGGTCTGTTGAATTTCAAGATTCAAAGTTAGAGACTGGATTATAGGAAATAAGGATTAGCCTTAAAGTGTCAAGATTATACCTTTAGGTAGACTGTCTGCCAGAGACTCTGTTTTTTATTAAGGGGGAGAAATTGAAGAGACTGTATGTACTACTGCACGATCTTGTGCCTGTAGTGCTGGTGTTTAGGGCTTTTGAATGGGGTTTTCTCTTTTCTAGAATTTCAGAAACCCTTTTTACCAGGTTTCTTTGGCTGACAGTTGCCGTGGAAGTATACAGCCGTGAGTTATTGACCAGCCCAAGGAATTGAGCAGTGGTTCCACTGCAATCAATATTGATTAAAGCTGTAGTAGCTAATACTTAATCTATACCAATCTATCAAACATTGGTTTGAGGTAACAGCCTCCTGCGCTAAATGGAAGATTTGAGATATAGCTGTCGTCATAAAGCTGAGGACTTTCTTTAACGACCCAAACGACCACGTACCTGGAAAAAACCTTCTGCCTTGGAGCTTTTTGCTATAAAAGCCACAGGTGCGTAGGTCTGATGGAGTGCAATATGGACTAGGATTTTGCGATGAGTACTTATAGCAGTCGCCACAATTGTTAGAACACTTTTTTGTTCCCTATTCAGGCGTTTTCCGTTCCCTTTAAAGTCAAATATAATGTCCTAACCGATATGCCCGTTGCTATAAGTTTTCCAAGCGAAACTGCCGCCTCAATGGGTCTAGGCGGCAGGAATTGACTCTTCTGGCTACTAGGCCTTTGCGGCAAAAGTTTCCTACCAGCACAGATGAGCAGGGGAATCTGGCGAGGCAGGGGGAGCTAGGGGAGAATTTTTCCTGGTGGTTATTTCTGCCAAGCTGGTCTAGTGCGATTTCGGGGCTATTTTACTTTACCTGTGATTTTCATCCCAAGGCAGGGCAATTTTAGATCCGACCCCGTAGCATCATTGCCATTTCGTTTTGTGTTGGGGACATTTCCAGCGCCGTTTCCTCAGTAATGCGACCTTCCTGGTAAAGGCTAAACAGAGATTTGTTCATCGTCACCATGCCATCGAATTCACCTTCCTCCATAAGTTGGGCGATTTCGTCATAGTTACCCTTACGAACATAATCTTTCACGGTCTCTGTATTGATCAGGATGTCGTGAAAAGCAGCCCGTTTCCCATCGGTTGTACGGCACAATCCCTGAGCAATAATGGCCACGAGAGATTCTGCAATGGCCACCCGCATAGCAGGTTGCTCTTCAGCCGGATAAAGCGTAAGAATCCGCTCTAGGGTTTTAATTGCACTGTTTGTGTGCAAAGTTCCCATAACTAAGTGACCTGTCTGAGCGGCTTTGAGAGCAGTATTGACTGTCTCTCTGTCCCGCATTTCTCCAACCAAAATCACATCAGGGTCTTCCCGCAAAGATGCTTTCAAGGCATGATCAAACTTCAGAGTATGTATTCCCACCTCCCGTTGTCGGATTAAGGCTTTGCGGCTTTGATGGACAAATTCAATCGGGTCTTCGATGGTAATGATATGTTTGGGCATTTCCTTGTTAATGTAGTCCAGCATCGCTGCTAGCGTTGTAGACTTACCGGAACCCGTTGGACCCGTTACTAAAATTAGACCCTTATGGTAATGACAGACATCTTTTAATACAGGGGGCAGTCGTAGCTGCTCAACCGTCAAAATGGTGAGCGGGATGAGTCGCAGAACCATGCCAGGACCCCGAAGAGTGTCGAATACGTTAATCCGGACTCGAGCAAATTCATATTGAGTTGCGCCGTCAAACTCCAAGTGCTCTTGAAAGCGCCGGATTTCCTCATCAGTCAATACTTCCCGCAGCCAACTCATAAATGTGGCGTGGTCTGTCTCTGAAAAGTCAGTAATTTCCATTTCGCCCCGATTACGGTAGCGAGGAGACTCACCCACACCGAGGTGAACGTCCGAAAATCCCTTTTCATAGGCATGACGGACGAGTTGCGCTAAAGTCGGCTGTCCGGGCGAGGGACTCGTACTTCGTACTGACATCCGGGGCTTAGCACTGGCCGGGACGGCCGCAGCAGAGCCAGTTGCTGCTGGTGGAGGGGGGGGAACTGAGCGAGAGTTTGAGGTCGCTGCATTCGATGGGTTAGCCGCTGGAGGCATCGCTACAGTTTCTGGTGGTGTCCGGTGAGTTGCTCCGGCAGATGCTGCACTAACCCCATTATTTCTTGGGGGTGGTGGTGCTGGTGGAACGCGAGCTGGTGGTGGTGGTGGTGGTGAAATTGGCGGGCGCTGTGAGTCTGTCATAGTTTCACTTGTGACTTAGCTTAAGAGAAGTACTCTGATGAACTATATATGAATGTCACTGAAATAAACCCCTAACAATAGCTGAAAGCATTGAAATTGGTAGGGTGGGCTCTGCCCACAATCCTTAAGTCAGTGTCATTCAACTATATATAGTCTGCCCAAAGTCAGAAGGTCGGTATCATTCCCTCACAACAATAGTTTAAATATTTGCTTTCTGAAATTGAAAGGTTTTTGTTACCAGTCTGAAGAACACGAGTGAGCAGCCACTCATGCATCTTAATCAGCCTTTGAGCAGAATTATGAGAGTAACGGCGGTTATTTATAAGAATTATAAACCTTCTTCTGAGCTGGTCTGCCTGTATCGCCTTCTAGCTATATGGATGAGGAATTAGTCAAGACTGACACTTGCCAGTCTAGCTAAATTAATACTTCTACCCATAGAGGGATTATCGATTTTGTTTGGCACTGCAATTGTGATTTTTGTAACGAATCAGATCCATAAATGTACACAAATGACTGTAAATTTTCTTGAATATAAGCTCATCTTAATCAAGAGTTTTCCTATACTGATTTCACCCTCTAAAATTCACAGAGGCTTAATTAATCGAATTTTCTGTAAACTGCCTTTTTTTTATCACTCCAGGAGGAGCAATCGTGGAATTAACGAATCGTCAGAACATAGCAAAGACCTATTCTTTAGCAATGGTCAAAAGCTTTTTGATTTGGACATTTACTTTAGGAGTTTGCTTACTGGTTGTAGGGTTTCCCTTAATTGTTTTGATGGTGACTGTGGGTTCTTTGCTAGCACTCGCCTTGCAGTCGGTTTTGTCAGTTAGCGCAGTTCTGCTAGTAGCTGGGACTTTAATTGGAATCAATGTTTTAGCAGTTGTCGTGTGTGCGGCTATACTGGCTCTCAAAGGTGTTCATCCCGATGAAGTGCGTTGGTTAAACTGGCTGCATGGTGGACCTGACCCTCTGTACAAATCTATTTATGCGGCTTGTCCTCTAACTTGTGACCTTACAAAGTAAAGCCGACTTAGACCACGAGCGACTGTTGGTCAGGCTTTAATCAAAATATTAAGTTTTGAATACAACAGTCTTGCTGCCCGGTCAAAGCCGGGTTTTTTCATGTTTACATCTTTAAATTCTGTTAGATCATCGCTATAAGATGACAAGAGGTTAGAGATAAAGAATTGCTTCTGACAAGAAGTTGCTATATTAATAATATTTAATTTTTATGACGTTCTCACCCGTTCCGATTTGCATAACCTTGGGAACTCGACCTGAGGCAATTAAGCTAGCACCCGTGATTCAACACTTTCAGTGCTGTCCGGCGTTTGACACTCATGTCATTTTGACGGGTCAGCATCGGGAGATGGTGGAACAGGTGATGCAGCTATTTGAGTTAAGTGCTGACCGGGATTTAGAAATCATGCAAACTCAGCAAACGCTAACAGATATTACTTGCCGGAGTTTGCAGGGGCTCGAAAGGGTATTTAAAGAAATTCAGCCTAAGCTGGTTCTGGTGCAGGGAGACACGACCACTGCTTTTGCGGCTACTTTAGGGGCGTTTTATCAGAAAATTCCTGTGGGTCATGTAGAAGCAGGATTACGAACCGATGATTTGTTTAATCCTTACCCAGAGGAAGCAAATCGGCGTTTGATTTCTCAGTTAGCGCAGTTGAACTTTGCTCCTACTCCCCTTGCCGTTGAAAACCTACAACGTTCTGGCATCGTTGGGGAAATTCATCATACAGGTAACACCGTCATTGATGCCTTGCTTTCAGTCGCGAAGCGCCAACCAAAGTGCGACGTGAGCGGATTGGATTGGGAAAAGAACCGTGTTCTGTTGGCAACGGTTCATCGTCGGGAAAATTGGGGAGAACCCTTGCGAGATATCGCTCAAGGATTTCTGCAAATTTTAGACCAGTTTTGTGATACAGCCCTTTTGCTTCCTCTGCATCGCAATCCTACAGTCCGGGAACCCTTGCAAGAAATGTTGGGCAAGCATCCTAGGGTGTTTTTAACGGAACCGTTGGATTATGGAGAATTGGTAGGCGCGATCGCACGCTGTTATCTTCTACTGACTGATTCTGGGGGATTGCAAGAAGAAGCACCAAGTTTGGGTAAGCCAGTGTTGGTGTTACGGGAAACCACAGAACGTCCAGAAGCGATCGCAGCAGGTACAGCTAAACTCGTAGGGACAAATCCAGCGACGATCTTGGCCGCAGCAAGCGAGTTACTCAGTAATGCGAGTGCCTATGAAACAATGGCAACAGCAATCAATCCTTTTGGGGATGGCCATGCAGCCGAACGAATTTTAGGAATTGTGAAGAATTATTTGGGTTTATGAATAGGAGCGATCGCCTAAGCAAGCCGCTTCTATCATGTCCGCAGCCGATAGCCCATACCTCTAACGGTTTCAATCAGATCACCACCTAACTTCTTACGCAAGTAACCCACATAGACATCAACAATATTAGAGCCAGGGTCATAATCATAACCCCAGACAGAACTAAGTAGCTGTTCTCGGCTCAGCACTTGTCCAGGACTGCGGAGAAAGGTTTCTGCTAGGGTAAATTCTCGCGCGGATAGGTCGATCAAGCGATCGCTCACTCGAACCTGACGGGTACGCAAGTCAAGGACAATGTTGCCTGCTCGTAAGAGCATTTCTTCCTTCCCTCTAGGTAAGTGGCTGTCGCGCAACCGCAAGCGCACTCGTGCCAGCAATTCTTCAAAACGAAATGGCTTTGTCACATAGTCGTCAGCACCACCCTCCAAGCCAGCAACTTTGTCTCTGACATCATCACGAGCTGTGAGAATAATAATCGGCAAATATTCACCCCGACCTCGTAATTCTTCAAGCACCCTCCACCCATCTTTGCCAGGAAGACCAATGTCGAGAATGAGTAGGTTGAAATCTTCGCTACTCGCCAGAGAAACTGCTTCATCACCGTCCTTAGCAACGGTGGTAGTAAATCCATTCGCCTTTAAACCTTTCTCCAGAAACTTGGCGATCCGAGGTTCATCTTCTGCGATCAGAATCCGATTCATCAAGCAATACCTCTTGGAGGGGGGTCTAAGGGAATCACAATCGTAAACGTTGAGCCATCACCCGGTCGGCTGAGCAGTTCTACTCTACCGCCGTGAGCTTGAGCGATCGCACGCACGATCGCTAAACCCAAACCCGCCCCCTCAGAGCGACGGCGACTGTTGGCAGCACGGGCAAAGCGCTCAAAGATTCGCTGCTGATCAGCAAAGGCAATACCTTCCCCAGTATCCCGAACCCAGAAATGGATATTGCCGTCAATCAGTGCCGAGCCAAGTGCGATCGTATCTCCAGATTGTGTGTGCTGAGTCGCATTCTGAGCTAAATTCATCACTGCCTGAGTCAACCGTTGTCGGTCAGCAACAAGGCGTCCCGTACCTTTATTCTCCAGACACCAATTCCGTTCGGCTAAAGCTCTAGCTTTGGCGTATAGTTCCTCAGTCAGATTGCCGATTTCCAAGGTTTCCTGGTATAGAAAACTAGGCTGCTCTGCCTGAGCCAAAAGTAAGAGGTCATTGACAAAACGACTCATGCGATCCAACTCATCGGTGACTAACTCTATCGTTTCAAGCCGTTCTTGAGGGTCGTCACCTAACAGTTCTAAATGGCCTCGAATAATCGTGATCGGAGTCCGGAGTTCATGACCTGCATCATTGATAAAGTCTTGTTGACTGGAGAAAGCCGCTTGGAGACGGTCTAGCATCGCGTTAAAAGTGAGGGTGAGTTCAGCAAATTCATCTTTTCCCCGCACGGGAATGCGTCGATTTAAATCAGACCCAGTAATAGTGTGAGCTGTTTCAGTGAGTAAGCGTAGAGGAGCCATTACCCGTCCAGCAACTACCCAAGCCAGCACTGAAGCCACAACGATAACGACAATCGTCACATGGATCGCGACGAAAATCATCTCATTGACCTGACGATATTCACGGGCAGTTAAAAAGCCGCTGACAAACACTCCATGAGTGTTGCCCCTAACGATCGGCTGAACCAAATACATGATAGTGCCATCTGGAGTTACCGTTTCACCTTGCTGACGCTCACTCACTTGTGCCCAGTGTTTTACTAGAGCCGAATTAGAGCCGAGAGAATCTGGAAGGACTGTAAGATAAGATTTAGATTGATAGAATTTCCCGTTTAACAGCGTGATAAAAAACTCGTCTTCTTCTGGAAAGTTACGGGATAAAAATACATCAAAAATAGCAATAACATCATTATTGAAAGGTTGACCCGTATAAGGATTTCGTCCCTCGACCAATCGAAGAAATTCTTTTTCTTCCTGAATTAGAGATTTTTCAAACTGCCTTTCTAGACGAACCAACAGAACTTGACGAATGGCTAGGATAGATATTATTAGACAAAACATCATCAGCACGACGTACCATAGTAAGATACGGGTTCTGACTCCGAAGACAAACATTCGCCATCCCAGGTTTTGATTGGTATTTGTCACGTCTAGTAGAGCGAAAAAGTTTTTAAGATTGAGCGATCGCCTAAATGGGTTCATGGCATCACAGCCGACTAGTTGCAAGAGGGCAGAAGATAGGAGGCTTCAAGTTAGCAGGGATATTGCTTGTACAGGAAGTTTTTTAATCTTTTTGAATCAGTGGGTTATTTCCTCTACGCTGTATTAGTACAGTGTGACAAAAGTTTATGAATAACAAAAAACCCTGCTTTGTGAGGGTAGGCAGGGTGGGATATTGGAATTGTCACTCAAGATAATTCTTGTGGATGCGATCGCTTCTGGTTGATCTCAAGCTTTAGCTGCGGCATCTTCAGTTGGTTTTGCGGGCTGAGTCACACCCATGCGAATTTCTGAACACAGAGATGCCATGCTAAATCCACCAAACCGCTTGAGGATACTAGTACGTAGCCGCAAGTTTGGACTGGCAAACCACAACCGCTCCTCAGAATACATCGTCTCGTAATCTGTAATCAGTGTCAGCGCATCATCGATTCCCATGATGTATCGTCCGGCAACAGGCGCTTTCTCCGCGTAACCCATTTCTCGCAACAGCTTTCCCTCATTCGGCTTGTCTGAGTCAGGAATAGGGACAAGCACCGTAGAACCATTGTGCTTTTCTTTGTCTTCATCCCATTCCATCGTGCCGTCCCAAGTCACCCTTGCACCACACAAAGCGAGGCTGGCATCCACTTCGTACAGTTCGCAGAGTTTAACCACTTCTGGGGCATCAGCAGCAATCATTTCGATAATGATATTGGACTTACCATTCTCGGCTTGTCTAAATGCTAGATGGTGACTAGTACGCTGAGAGAACCATTTACCCGCACTCTGCTCAAAAAACTCTTTAATATCCATGAAGTACGTGAGAAAGCGTTAACGATTTTTTACTTTACAGTTTTAGATTTTAAGCGATCGCTTTATCCCTCGTCTGAAACCTCTGATAAGCGCCGCAGAGAAATTGATGCTGCTTCGGACACTTGAGGATGGTTATCTTTCTCCAAAAATTTTAACGCGGAGATGCTTTTATCACTCTTAAGATGACCTAAGGCTTCTGCTAAGCGTTGGCGCACTAGCCAATCCTCGGATTGAGCAAAGCGCAAGATATCATCAACCGCTTCGGTTGCTTTGATTTCACCTAACGCTGAGATCGCAGCTTGTTGGACGACAACTTCTTCACTATCCAGTGCTTGGGTAAGTACCTCACGGGCACGAGGGTCTTTTATATTACCTAACGATACAGCCGCACTAAAACGCACTAACCAGTCTGTGTCTTCGTAAAACGCCCGAACTAGAGGTTCAAACGCTCTTTGGTCACCTAAATACCCCAAAGCACCTGCTGCATCTGCGCGAATACCGTAATCGGGGTCAGTTTCAAGTAATTTGACCAAAATGGGGTAACATTCCTCAGTTTGCTTAATTCCTAAAGCAAACACTGCCATTGAGCGAATTTGCAAATTGTTGTCGTCTAATACTTTTTTAATTAAAGGCACTGCTGCTTCTGCCGGAACGTCGCGCAGTAAGGCAAGCGCCACCATGCGATCGCGAGAGTTGGAGCTTTCCAGTTGAGTGGAGAGTTGTTCTAAATTGGGTTGATTCATGGTTATACGTTTTTTAACAAATATTACAAAAAATTAGAAACTTTGCCACTGGATTTCTTCCTCCCTCTGAGGAATCAGTTACAAATTTGAAAATTTGAGAGGGAAATTTAGAATTGACAAAAATAGTTAAATATGCTTTAAACCATGTATTGGATAGTCAAAGCAACGTCAGACTCATTTCATAAAACTTAATTTTTAATTGACGGCTTATAAGGTTGCACCTTTCATCGGAAACTTGACAATTTTTGTTTCAATTTTCTGAACTGGATTGCTTAATTGATCAATTCAGACGTGTAGTTTCTTCAGAATTCAGCAGGACATTGATATGGCAGATTTTACAGGTACTTTGGGAAACGACACGATTGAGGGTACTAATCTCGCTGATTTCATTGATGCCCTCAGTGGAGATGATTTTGTGAATGCTGGAGGAGGCTGGGATGAAGTAGATGGCGGATTCGGCAACGATACCCTCTACGGCGGAGGAGGTAGCGATACCCTGTATGGTGGACTTGATCAAGGTGATGACGTTCTCTACGGTGAGGAGGGCAATGATGTTCTCT
>CBKWLJ010000013.1:0-43004 GCA_966675205.1 uncultured bacterium | reverse complement strand
TGCTATCAATTATGCTTACCCTTCTGGTTGGCTTTATGTATGGAAATATCCTCTGGGGTATTTTTCCTATAGACGAAGGAATCTCTTGGGAAGGACATCTCTTTGGTCTACTAGCTGGTGTACTGATTGCGGGTTTTCTAGAAGAGTTCCAATTCGTCTTGCCAGCCTTAAATTTAGGAGAAGTCTAGATTTTGAGCATTATCGATTCAATTCTCCTTGTGCCAGAACTGCTTTAAAATTTCACTGGGTTTTCGATCCCAAGTGTCGAGATGATTGTAAATTCGACCCTGTTGGGTGAGTTTGTAGGTGGAGTCACCGTTAAAGAAGAGATAAGGTTTCCAAGGGAGGCGTAAGGTGCCCCGAACTGTCCAATATGCCTTAATGATATCTTCATCAGTTTGTTTCACGTCATGTAAGTCAAAGTAGATCTCACTAAAGAAAAGCTGAGCGTGGAAACGTAGGGTCCAAAAGATAATCCGGTAGTTAAATTTTCCCTTAAAACGATTGACTGGATCTTGGAAGTAAATATCTTTGGTATAAATCTCATACGAGATATCTTTCTCAAACAACGTTGGCAAGTCTTGCTTGAGTGTCTCTATCACTTTTTCGATCTGCAATTGATAGTCGCTTGTACTCAAATCTTCTGAAGCTGTCACTTCATCTGCTCCTATTAACTGGCATTCATCTTTATTGCTTCCTTAATTATCTCCGACATCTGACCCAGGTTGAATAAAAATTGATATTCTCAAGACTGATGCATGTAAATAAGGCATAGACGATGCTTCGGTTGTATGACTTTCTCCCATCCGGAAATGGCTACAAGGTACGTCTTTTGTTAACGCAACTGGGTATTTCCTTTGAAAGAATAGAGATAAATATCCTCAAAGGAGAAACCCGGACTCCAGAGTTCTTAAGCAAAAATCCCAATGGTCGTATTCCTGTATTAGAAATTGAACCGGGCAAATTTCTTGCCGAATCTAACGCTATTGTGTGTTATTTGGGCGAAGGCACTTTATTTTTCTCCAACGACGCTTGGGAACGGGCACAAATACTGCAATGGTTATTTTTTGAGCAATATAGCCATGAGCCTTATATCGCTACTTCTAGATTCTGGATTTCTATCCTCGGTAAGGCAGAGGAGTACCAAAATGCCCTTAACCAAAAACGTGAACTCGGTTATGCAGCCCTTACAGTGATGGAAAAACACTTAAGTAAGCATCAATTTTTGGTGGGTGAGCGTTATACGATCGCAGATATTGGCTTGTTTGCTTACACTCATGTAGCAGGTGAAGGGGGATTCGATTTAACAAAATTTCCGGCTATCCAAGCTTGGATAGAACGAATTCAATCTCAGCCGAAATACATTACTATTCAAGACTCCCCCTAAATTCCTAGTCAAATTTAGAAAAGATATTGACAATTTTCTGTAAAAATGCATATACCATTGACGACATAAAGAGACACACCGATCTGAGTTATTAGGTAGACTAAGGCTATGCTCGAGATCGCAAAATTAGTGCCATGGTGTCTAGTCCTCATTCCCTCAATGCTGCCCTTGCTGTAGGAAGTCTGCGTCAAGTACACCACATTGCATTGAACGTGCGTGACATGGAAGCTTCCCGTCACTTCTACGGCAATATCCTCGGTCTGCATGAATTGACAGGTGATGAGGTGCCCAAAACCCTGGTTGATTTAGTCGCAACAGGGAAAGTTGCGAACTTCGTCACCCCAGATGGTACTGTTCTCGATTTATTTTGGGAACCTGATCTCCCACCCCCCGACCCTGACCCCAGTCGTGCATTCACTCGCGCCAATCACTTAGCGTTTGATATCGCGCCAGAGTTATTTGAGCAAGCGGTTGAGGTGTTGCGAGTCAATCAAATTTCCATCGATCATGGCCCAGTGACGCGTCCCACAGGAAGAGGCATTTATTTTTACGACCCTGATGGTTTTCTACTGGAAATCCGCTGTGATCCACAACAATAATGATTGAAACAGGTGCGGTTAAGTCGTCAGAGCTCCAATTCGGAATTGATTAGCGTTCGCTACAGTACAATTCACCGTAAAAGGGGTACTGAATTCGTGTGGTCGCTCAATGACTCATTCAGTTATCCAAGTTAACATTTCCAAACCCTATGAATGATTGGCTGTACTTATACCGAGTTGCATTCATACGTAGAATATTCATTTTCTGGAGCGTCTGGGCGTCTCCTTGTCTGTTTCAACTACTAGGTTTGAACGCAACTTCATATTAAGTAGGTAGGTACAAATAAACGCAGGTGTATAAACAAATGTTGAGAGCCTAAAACCCTCTTCCCTTTTGCCTTTTGCCTTCTACCCTTTGCCTTGCCTCAACCACAAATATTAATGCCCATCTACTTAGTAGGATGTGTTAGCGGCATAGCGAGACAAAGTTTATTGCGAATTCTTGCTCACCCCCTTGCAATGCCAGTGATTTTTCTTCTCCAGCCTTCGGCTGCTTCTGAGAGTTCCTACTGCTTCCTTCAAAGGGGGATGTTAACCCTAATTTTGATCACATTGTTGACACGAACAATAAGTTATTTATAAAGTTTCTGTATTTTTTAGCGGGTTGAAAATTCCGTATTTTTTCGGAACTCTTCAGAGGAAAAATTAGAGAAAATAGTCATAGATGCTGCACGGTGAAACAATCAGTAATAACTTGTTAACAAATTTCCTCAAGAAAATATGTAGCTTTTCAACATTATGTAATTAAAAAAATCCCTAATTGAGTGAGATGGCGAAATAAAAAAATATTAATTTTACCTTCACAACGATTAAACGGCATATGCTGCATTCTCTAAAAAGCTTTTTTGGTGGAAATTTCATGGCACACGGCTATTGCTTCCTCTGGAAGCCAGAGTTAGTGTGGCTACACGCCGGATCGGACTTTTTGATTGGTTTGGCTTATTACTCCATTCCCCTACTTTTGCTCTATTTTGTGAAGCGGCGATGTGATGTGCCATTTCAGGGAATTTTCCTGCTATTTAGCGCCTTTATTTTGTCTTGTGGCACCGGTCACTTAATAGAAATCTTAACCCTTTGGTATCCAGCCTATTGGCTATCGGGTTTGACGAAAGCGATTACTGCTGTAGTTTCGCTATATACGGCTTCAGAACTAGTACCCTTGATACCCCAAGCATTAGCGTTACCTAGCCCAGCTCAGTTGGAAGCGGCTAACTTAGCCTTGGCAAAGGAAATTGCAGAGCATAAGCAAACCGTAGACGCGCTTAAGCAATCTCAACAAAAGTTATCGTTACTGAATGAAGAGTTAGAACAACGAGTTGAGGTACGAACGAGAGAATTAGCGCAAGCCAATGATGAGTTACAAGCAGAAATTCTCGATCGCAGATTAGCCGAGTCCGCCCTAACAGAAAGCGAGACACGGTTGCATATTGTAGTTACTCAAGCACCCATTATTCTATACACGACTGATCGCGATGGTACACTTACCCTGTTAAAAGGCAGAGGATTAGAGCGATTAGCTCATGAATCGGGTCAATTCCTTGCCCAGTTAGACTCTAAACAATATTGCTCTTGGCTAAAAATTTCAGAAAATCTGCCTGATGTCCTTGCAGGTAGCGATCGCAATTGGATTGTTCAAGTTGGAAACTCAGTTTACCAAAACCGAGCCACACCCTTGCGAGATACTCAGGGGCAAGTAACGGGATTGATTGGTGTAGCTACAGACATTACTCAGCGCTATCAAGCAGAAGCCGCATTGGCAGAACGCGAACGCTATTTGGCTGCGTTAGTTGGAGTTCAGCATCAGTTGTTGTCACTCAAAAAAGATGAAAATTACTGCACTTCAATCCTCGAATTGCTCGGACAATCCGCTCAAGCTAGCCACGTTTTTGTATTCGAGAATTCCTCCAATGTGAGTGATCAACTCTTTTTACATCAATGTGCTCACTGGTGTACCTATGAGCTTGATGGTGAATACAACTCCTGTAAACCCCTGTCCTTTTCCTATGAGCAATGTTTACCCTACTGGATTGAAACCTTGGCCCGAGGAGAAATCATTATGGGGCGAGTTAGCGAACTTTCTGAGGAAGAGCGTTTAATTTTGGAGCCAAGGGGGATTTTATCCATCTTGGTTTTGCCCCTAACAGTCAATTATCGGTTTTTCGGGTTTATTGTTTTCGACAATTGTACAGAAGCCACAGTTTGGTCAGCGTCGGCAGTAGACTTATTAAGAGCAGCAGCAGCAGCCCTCTCACTCCAGCATGAGCGATCAAAAGCTGAAGTAGCCCTGCGATATTCAGAAGCACAATTGAGAGAACAAGCAACCGAACTTGAAGATGCTCTACACCAACTCAAGCAAGCCCAACTTCAGTTAGTACAGACTGAAAAAATGTACAGTTTGGGCATGATGGTTGCTGGCATTGCTCATGAAATTAATAATCCCGTCAGTTTTGTGTGTGGAAATGTTGCTCCTGCGGAAAGCTATTTTCAAGAACTCTTAGAACTTATTCATCTGTATCAACAACATTATCCCAATCCAATACCTGTTATTCAAGAGTACACAGACAGCATCGATTTGGATTTTTTGATGGACGATTTGCCCAACCTACTCAAGTCAATGAAAGTAGGTGCTGAGCGAATTCGCGATCTGGTTGTATCTCTGCGAACATTTTCGCGGGTAGATGAAGCAAAAATGACGCAAGTCAATCTTCACGAAGGGCTGGATACTACCCTACTGATTTTGCAGCATCGGCTCAAAGAAAAAGCAGGGCGTGCTGCCATTGAGGTGATAAAAAATTACAGCCCTCTACCCCTGATTCAGTGCTATGCCGGACAAATTAATCAAGTGTTTATGAACATTCTGGTCAATGCGATCGATGCTTTAGAGTCAGAGAGAGTGAGTAGTGAGCAAGCAGGAGAAGAGAAGTTCGTAAGCCAGCCCTCGCCTCACATCCAAATTTTCACAGAATTTGTCGAAAGTAGCGATTCAAACCCCGATTCTTCCAGTGTAGTTATCCGAATTATCGACAATGGGCCAGGCATGACAGAGCGAGTGCGACTTTTACTGTTTGACCCTTTCTTTACAACAAAACCCATAGGTCAGGGAACGGGGCTTGGTTTGTCTATTAGTTATCAAATTATTGTCACCAAACATGGTGGACAATTACTGTGTAACTCAGTACCGGGTCAAGGGACTGAGTTTATCATTCAAATTCCAGTTCAACAAGCGAACCGAAATTCTTTTTCTACTAGAAAATCAACTACACCCCTACAAAGATTATCGAATAAAGATAGGCAGTTTTGCGAAAGCTAATAATAGCTTCTAAAAATAAATATAAAATCTTTCTTGAAATTTTGCCTGATTGGTAAGCTATTTTGCATTCAATTTTCCTATAGGGGACGGGCTTTTCGGCCCATCCACAACAGAATTGAGGTACTCTAAAATTCCTCATTTTCCTGAATTACTGACCTATATTGCGAATATAGCCCCACTTATTATTAACTGCTACAAGCGCCAATCCTTCACGAAAAGGTTTAGCGTCACTAAATTCGGGAGAGATTACGGTTTGTCCCGTTTTATTAATAAAACCCCACATTCCATTAGTTTTAATGTTTGCTAATCCTTCTGAAAATGACTCAGCCGCATCGAATTGTAATAAAATTACAGTTTGACCTGTGGGATTAATGTAGCCCCACTTTCTACCCATTTTGACTCGCGCTAATCCTTCTGAAAATGCATCGGCTTCATCAAATTGGGGCTGAATCGCGATTTGCCCAGCTTTATTGATATAACCATATTGATTAGCAAGTTTAATCCGTGCTAATTCTAATATTGATGTCCCTCCCTCAATAACAGAAAATGAATCAGCTTCATCAAACTGGGGTGAGATAACGATTTTTCCAGTTGAATCAATATACCCCCACAGGTTATTCAATTTGACTGCTGCTAAACCTGCTTGAAAAGATTTTGCTTCATCATACTGCAAAGGAATGACTACTTTGCCCGTTTGATTAATATAGCCATACTTACTCCCTACTCTGACTCGTGCTAACCCCTCAGAGAAGAACTCAGCCTCATCAAATTGCAAACGACTAATGCGATTGATGGATTTGTTAATATAGCCCCACTTATAGCCCATTTTGACTTTGGCAATGCCCTCCTTGAAGGAATCAGCCCAATCAAATTGAATCGGGTTGATGGGTTTGCCTAATGAATTGATATAACTATACTGGCCTCCAATTCTCCGTTCCGTGAAACTTTGTTTCTTGATTTTGGCAACATTGAACGGCACCTTTTGGGCATAAGGGCCTTGGCGCAAGGCTTTTGCTAAGGCGTTGTCATTTTCGCGCAGACCTTCATAGAAGAAAAACACTTCTCCTTTAATGCCGCGATCGCGATTATATTGAATCTTCTGTAATAGCAGTTCCGGAGTGATACGATATGAACCGACTTTAACCAAAACACCCGGAGCTAGCCCTGATAATTGTAAGGAAGTAAATTGCTCAGTCACTAGGCGATCAATGAGTTGTTTATAACCCTCAAAGTCACGGCGATACAACTGCGGATGGATTAAATCAACTAATCCCTGGTCAATCCAAGCCTGGACATCTTGGAGGTATTCCTGTAGTGCCCAAGGATGGACGCTAGGGGACATGGAAATTACTAGGTTGGGATTGATAGCAATGACCTCTCGATAAAGACTGGTTAAAAAATCAGTGAGAATATCTGCACGCCATTGCAGCCATTGTGTCTCTTTAAAGTTCTGTGGGGGATTTTGGTTAAACTGCCGTAAGTAGCGTTCATTGGTTTTTGCATCGTAACTTCCTTCACTAGGAAGGGCAGGAAGTCTATCATCTCCTTGAATGCCAGTAATATCGTAGTTTTTCGCGACTTCTAGCACCAAGCTTTTCAGAAAATCCTGCACTTCAACGTCAAGCGCATTCATCCAGTCGAAGTTATTCTTTTTGAGCAGGTTACCGCTTGCATCTCGTGCCGCCCATTCTGGTTTTTTCGCCAGCAATCGTCCACCATTTTGACCATAGGAACTGGCAAATCCATACTCAAACCAAGGAATTACCGCCAATCCCACCCGCTTGGCTTCAACAATGATTTCCCCTAAAGGGTCTCGACCTACATAGCGCGAGTCAATCTCATACCCAAAGGTTTCTCGCATGACTCGACTGGGGTAAAGGGTGTTGGCATTGTTCCAGACGACGGGAAAAACGACATTAAATCCGGTTTCGGCTAGAAAGTTCATCGCTTCGGCAATGTTTTGCCTGGAATTCATGACTCTGCTATCAACATTGGTTAGCCACACACCCCGTATTTCCACAGCACTTTCGTCTCGACTTTCGGTAAGGCGACTGCCAACGTTTTGATAAGTTCTAACTAAGGCAAGTCCTTCGGAAAAGGCATCCGCTTCATTGAGTTGGGCAGGAATGGCTAGTTTTCCTGTCTTATCGATATAGCCCCACTTATCGCCAATTTTTACGCGTGCCAGTCCCTCGCTAAAGGAATCAGCTTGTTCAAATTGGGGTTGAATGACAACAAATTCCATACCTGGAACGTATTGCAACGGAACGCCCGGAATTTTTAAAGCCCGACAAATAAACGCAACAACCTCAGCTCTAGTGGCGCTTTGATTGGGATTGAGGCGTTTAACATTAGGATAGTTAACCACTAAACGCTGTTGAGTAGCGGCTGCGATCGCATTGATGGCATAACTGGGAATGGTTGCCGCATCCTCGTAATACGACTTCAGTATCTCATTGGGCGTTGAACTGGCACTATACTTTAGCCCACTCACTAATGCCACCAACACTTGCACTCGCGCAATGGGTTCACTGGGTTTAAAAATGCGATCGGGGTATCCCGAAAGAAAACCCTTCTGATACGCCGACTCAATAGCCGAATTTGCCCAATGATTCGTGGGTACATCCTTAAAAGGAATAGCATTGCGAATGGGGGGTGTGTTGGCAAATGCCTTATTTAAAAGAGCCGCAAATTCTGCGCGCGTTAGGAGGGCATTAGGTCGAAAGCTACCATCCGGATAACCACTAATTAAGTTTCTTGCAAAAAGTTGGTGAATACACTCTTGTGCCCAGTGGTTCTGAATATCAGAAAAAATGACATTATTCGACACGGAAAGGAGTCTCCTAGTCAAGAGTCAAAAGTTAGAACTTAGTAGATACGATAAACGATCAGATTAGGTAATATGAGCTGCATCCACAACTTGCAGACTGAAAATCCCTAACCTGGGCTACGACTCACTGCGCTAACAACCTTCCCTACCTTTAAACCTTCTACTTGCAACACTATTTTTCGGTATTACAGCCTCTCAGGAATGATTAAAGATTTGATAAAGCTCGCTTAGCTCGGTTGCTTAGGTTAATAGATTCGCCTATGATGCTAAAAACGTATTACACTGTCTGACACAACTATAAGAAACTTCAAAGTTCTTAAGGAAATTGAAGGGCTTTAGCATTGCCCCGTTTAGCTGTCTAGCCTATTCCATCCCATCAGTTCAGTGACATAGCATTAGTGCTTCGTATTGCAAATTTTGACTATGTAATACAAAAGCAACCCAATTCAATCATCCACTGGGCTACAGCGGTAATGATTTGAAGCCATCTTCCTTCTTTCTCACTTAATTCTTTCCTGCTCTACTTTCTACTGTCCTTTGTATGACCACGTTGCAGCAATCGCTAGACACCCGTTTGGTTCAGGTATCCCTAAAGACACTTTCCTTAGAGGAAGCTTGGGAACGACTAACAGAACTAGCGGGCAAGGAACGAGTTTCTAAGGATGATATATGGGCACAGCACGTCGTAACTATTCTCTGCGAATGGCTAGGTTACTTGCCTTTAGGCTTGGAGTTAGTCGGGCGATATTTAGCTGAATCTCCTCATATGTCGCTAGGAGAAATGTTAAAGCGCTTGCAAGCTTATCGGCAAGAAAATGAGGCAATAGAGCCTTCAAATTCAGAAATTCCAAAAACTCTCAGTACGGCTAGGCGCGGAGTGAAAGCTGCTTTTGAATTAATCTGGCAAAAACTTGACTTAATCACACAGCAGGTTGCTGAGTTTTTGAGCTTGTTTGCACCGGATATTATTCCCTGGAAATTAGTCGAGTCTGCAAGTAGACGGATGAATTGGGGAAAGTCAGACCTCAACCGAGCGAAAACGCAACTCTACAAATGGCAATTAATTGAACCTGTCGAAAATAAAAAAAATTATTACAAGCTTCATCCCTTAATCCGAGAATTTTTGCAAACAAAACTAGCGGCATCGGAGCGGGCAAATCAATTCAGACGGGTCTTTATTGAACTGATGGTATTTATTGCCCAGCAAATTCCCGACTCACCCAATCCCCAAGAAATTGCCAGAGTCAAATATGCTATTCCACATTTGCAAGAAGTCACTCAAACACTGACTGCGGTTGTGAAGGATGAAGAGTTACTTTGGCTTTGCGATCGCTTAGGGAGTTTTTATAAAGGTCAGGGATTATACGATTTAGCGAAACCTTGGTTTATACGGTGTTTATCTATAGCGAGAGTCTGCTTCGGTAACGATCATCCTGATGTCGCAACAACCCTGAATAATTTGGCAGGGATTTACTATGCTCAAGGACACTATCAAGAAGCTGAGCCTCTTTATTTACAAACTTTGAGATTGAGAAAAAACTTATTAGGAATTTACTCTCCTGAAGTAGCAACAACCCTGAATAACCTTGCTTTACTTTATTATTCTCAAAAACGTTACAAGGAAGCGGAACCTTTATATATAGAAGCTTTAGAACTCAGAAAACGTTTCCGAAGAAGTGACAGTCTTGATGTTGCCGCTACCCTGAATAATCTTGCCTTACTCTACTATGCCCAAGGTCGTTACACTGAAGCGGAACCTTTGTATTTAGAAGCTTTAGAATCGAGAAAGCGTCTATTGGGAGACAATCATATTGATGTCGCCACAACCCTAAATAATCTTGCCTCTCTTTACGATGCTCAAGGACGCTATCAAGATGCTCAACTTATTCTCAAGCAAGCATTAGAGATGAGTGAACCGATGTTGGGGAGTACTCATCCGCATATTATTATTTTCCGTAAAAATCTGGCAATGCTTCAGACTAAACTCGAATCACACCCTACCTGGTTACCCCAAAAATTAACCCAAAATTTTTTAACGTTGGTGCAGCGATTCAAGTAAAGGTTTACAAGGTTTATGGGGTGCTAATTCCTTACTTGCGAATGGATTTTGCCCCGCTATGTGGAAGAGCGCACCTTAGCGTAGTGGTAGCGACGTAAGGAGCGTCTTCCTCAGCATTAAGTTATATCTCAGACTGCAACAGGATTTGAAACTTTGTCCCGAAAGGAGCAAAAAGCGGCGTAACACGTAATTAAAGCCTCCTTTAAGCGGTCTGAAAAGAGAGAGTATTATGACGTACCAAGAAAGGCTGAACCCTTGGACAATTGTCCGGATGCAACCCAACCAGAAAAGGTTTATTGTTGCTCGGTTTCGGCGTCGTATTGATGCTGAAGGACATCTGCGTGTTTTAAAACAGATGATGCCCAATGTCGAATTAGCGATCGCGTTTGCATCCCACAAGAATGCCGATAGTCCCTTAGATAGCTTGCAGCCTTCTTCATGATCAACTGATCTAGCCCCGGAATCACACCGGGGCTAATCGCTTCCCTTTATCAAAGGAACTGAAATCTGAAATTATTCCTTAAAAAGAAAAGCTATCTGTGACACTCGCCCCTACATTTTGCCGGCCTAGCGCTTCTTGTTCCTGTTTATAGGCACTTTTCACCATTTCTTCTGTTAAAGGAACGGGTTCCCCCTCTAGAGGAACTTGATCAATTTCAATCCGGAATGTCCCCTCGAAACCTGTTCCTTTCACGTCAAATTCCCACCCTTGGGCAGTACGCCTCATCTCACTTTCTCGTGAAGGCACAAACTGTTTCCGGGCAAACTCTTCACCCGTATGCAGAGAAAGTTTCAATTCGGGTCGCAAAAGAGCACGGATATAGTACTGCTTGTAGAAGATGACATTGTCGGAGAACCCAATACCCAAAAGATCGCGTTCGCCCACATAAAAATCTACTCGCATCACCATATCTTTGGGTGTAATGCTTTCGTCTTGCAAAATCGGAGTCGTGTCGAGATAGCCTTCCCAAATCAACTTATTGTCATCTGCCCACGGAAAAGCTACATTGTTGTCGCTCAAATCCTCCTTTGTGAAAGGTCCATAGCAGTTTTCTGCTTCCTTGCTTTGATGGAACAACTCAAAATCTACGCCACGCGGCTTAATCGAAACGCCGAAGAAAAACTCGCTCTTGCCAAACCAATCTTTACCCCGAGTAATGTTAGCCTTGACTAAACGCAGGCGCGATCGCACATTGCCAAAGAAAAAGCGTGTCGCTATCTCAAACGACTCCCGGCACGTCAGCACCGAGTCAAAACCCCCGTGGCACTTGTGGATGAATGTTCTCGGTGCGCCAGGAATTTGAGCATAAGCCTGCTTCACCAACCCATCACTCCGGTTATAGTTTGGGCCATACTCCCCTGGTGCTGCAAAGAAACGATTGAGTGCGGTAGCCGATGTATTGTTGTAAGTTCGGTAGTTAGTGCCAACAACCGTTAACAATCGGTTTAATGGAAAGTGGTCTTTAAAATACAGATAGGAAGCACGATTTTCTTTTCCGTCAATTGTTAAAGACTTTTGAAATTCAGGATTGAAACGCTCCAATTCTTCCTGAGCCTCAATTGGCAGCCAATCTTTTAAGATTTGCAGTGAAACGCCTTGGTGAGGAGTCCCCAAGGTAACAATTTTATTTATGTAGTCTTCTGCCTTCTGACCGCGATCGGGATAAGTACATTGAACAGCCTGGCGAACGAGTAGCCCACCCATTGAATGAGCAATAATGTTGACCTTTGGCTTACTGCCATCCTGCATTGCTGCGAGTTCCCGAATAAAATCGATCAGCCGAACCAGCGCTTTGCCATAGGTGTCATACTTGCGGTCTTTTAAATCATAGTAACGAAACACCCATAAGGATTGACGCGGATCATCAGCAGACTCCAAAAGATGCAGTGCCATTGCTGGGTCAATGATCACTTTGTCTCCCGAAAAATACCCTAATGCTTGTAGGCGCTTAAATTTGTTAATAACATCTTTACCTTCTAGTGCCTGAAGTTTAGGGGGTAGAATTGAGCCATTTTGGAGCATTTCCTCCAAGTACTGGAGCTTTCTAGGCAAAATGGGGTCATTTCCGATCGCACTGCCGTAATATCCCACTACATTAGTCGCGTCCTGATATTGCCAGTCCGACTTCATGAAGCGTAGGATAAGTCCCTCATAGATGTAGTTTTCTCCCTGTTTTTGAGGATAGACACTGCCGTCAGTAAATCCCTGATAGGTGAGTTTCCTTTCATCCTCTGTATTGAAACCGCCAAACCCGCGAATTAAGATGAGCGGCAGGGGACGGCGGGTGGGTTTAGACATTTTGTTCTCCTCTTACTCAGTTTGTTGCATCAATGATTAGTGCTAGTTATCAACGCAAGTTTCTGTGCTTCGGATTGTGTGTCCGGATAGTCTGGAAAAAACAGACAGTTGAGCCTAGCGTGTTCTGAGCGTACCCTAATCATCTGGAAATTCTCCTATAACTAGTAGGCAAAAACTCCCTTCAGGGTCATACTTCATATGTAGGACTGCTAGCTGCAAGCAACAGCGACATCTGTTTTATGTCATGGACGCTCTCCAGGGAAGGACGCTCTGATATCCCGTTTTGCGATCGCATCGAAAACCTGCCACTGCTAATCGCAGGGCCAATTTTGCGGCGTACACAGAATGATGCGGTTACCGTTTGGGTCGCCCTCAAAGCCCATCGCCAAGTCACCCTGAAAATTTATGCCACTGAAGCTAATGGGACTACCCTCAAGACGCTACTGTTTGAAGGTTCACGCTCTACTATCCCTCTAGGCAAACATCTCCATATTGCCGCCGTTACTGCTCACGCCATCACTTCTCAAGCGCTACAATCGGGTCAAATTTATGCCTATGATTTGAGTTTTGGCTCCCAAGAACAGACTCTTGTCCAAGCACTCACCACAGAATTGTGTCCTCAAGTTACCGTTAGTTACTTCGAGCATCAACTCCCTACCTTCGTTCTACCGCCAGATGACTTGAACAATTTGCGATTGGCTCATGGTTCCTGCCGCAAGTTACACGGCGGTGGCTCCGATGCCCTACCGATGTTGGATGCGCTGATTGGGTATTCTGCACAAGACCCTAATGCAAGGTTACATCAGCTCTTTTTTACAGGTGACCAGATTTACGGAGATGATGTTGCAGATCCTCTACTGTGGGTAGCAACACAAGTGGGTGACACCCTACTTGGTTGGGAAGAAAATCTCCCTTTTTCCTTAACACCAAGGGGTTATGAGTACAGAAAACCGAGTGAACTAAAGCCTGGAGAGCGAACAGAAATTGCTAAAAATTACGGTGGCTTCACCGCTATGCTCATCGATTCCCCAGAGGAAGCCAAAAGCCACCTGTTCAGTTTGGGTGAATACTTTGTGACTTATCTCCTCGTTTGGTCACCAATCCTGTGGCCTGATGACTTTCCTCAAGGTAAACAGATACACAAAGATGCCAAGCAAGCGCGAAGATGGGATGAAGAAGTCCGCCATGTGAAAGATTGCATCAGTCAGATGGGGAAAGTCCGGCGTGCCTTGGCGAATGTACCCACTTACATGATTTTTGACGACCATGATATTAGCGATGACTGGTATCTCAATCGTGCTTGGTGTACCAGTGTGTTAAGTAAACCACTGGGTAGGCGTACCGTACAAAATGGGATGTTGGCTTATGCTGTGTTTCAGGCCTGGGGCAACACGCCTGAGCAGTTTCAGGCAGGACAACCGGGAGACCATTTATTGCAAGCAGCAATTCGTTGGTCAGCCTCAGCAGGAACGGATGAGTCTGCTGCACAAGACATCGCCAAGTATCTGGGAATTCCGGAATTGGAACCGGAAACGGGCTTGCCCAAGTTCAAACTGGATGAAGATGTCTTCATTTTGGATCGAGATTATTCTGATCAGGCAATCCCGTTAGCTTGGCATTATACGGTTAGAAGCCACAAGCATGAAGTTATTGTCTTAGATACCCGCACTTGGCGAGGCTACCCCGAGAAGAGTGACAAAGGCTCCATTGCCCCTCCCAGGCTATTGTGTCCCACTGCCTTTAAGCAGCAACTGCAAGAGCCTCTGGAATTTAGCGATCGCCTCAAACAAATGGGGGAGTCAGAAATTGAGCTAACATTTGTCATTTTGCCAACTAATCTAGTCAGTTTGCAAATTATTGATGTAGTGCAACGCTTGGAATTAGAGAAGGGTAATGTTTTTAATTCCGATGTCGGCGATGCCTGGAACTTAAATGAAGTTGCCTTGTCCAGATTGCTCGCTGAACTGTTCCAAAGGCGGCAAGTGGTAATAGTGCTATCCGGTGATATTCACTACGGGGCTACCATTCGCCTCAGTTACTGGTTTCATCCTCATCATGAAAGAGCAAAAAACTGGGGACAAGCAGGACAAGGAAGCGGTTCTCCCGAAACCTTGGAACAAGTTTCTCCCTTATCTCCCTCTTCTCCTTTGTCTCAAAAAACATCTCCCCTCTCTTCCCAATCCCTAATCCCTAATCAAGTAGGAGTGCTAGCCCAACTAACAGCAAGTGCTTTCAAAAATGGCGAATTGAAGACATACCTGATTCACACCAAGGCGAAATCGCTTGCCCCAGAAGCTCCTCAGGACTGGGCGGGATGGAACAATCCTCCCCAACTGATGGAAATTCAAATCACACCTGAGAAAGTGCGGATGCTGGAGGTTGAAGTTCCAACAACCGGGCCCGTAGTACGGCAAATCAAAGGCAGGTATGGGAATTGGGAAATTGCCTGGGAAATTGCCATCAAAAATGATCAATCTCTCCCCGATTGGCAGTATCACATTGAATGGATTAAACGTCAGAAAGCAACTGTTGCGCCTTGGATACAACAACAGGTAGACTCAGCACCGTCTAACAACTCTACTGGGTGGCTGACTACAGTGGAAAATTGGCTCTCTATGCTTTGGCGAAATCCGTGGATTCAAGAAGGTCAAGAAGTGATTGGACGCAACAACTTTGGAGTGGTTAGCTTGAAATGGTCATCCAATCATGAGGTTGCAAAGGCTGTGATTCAAGATTTATATTGGCAGCCGCCTTGGGAACCAAGCTGTGTTGTGTATAGCCGATATGTTGTCCCGTTGTGCGTCGATCACTCTCCACTGTCCCTCAGAGTTATCTCAGCCTCCTACCCGGAATAAGTTCCACAAATGTCTTAACCGATATGTCCGTTGCTATACCAGTAATAACTGTCCTGGAATCTTCTGCCTTTTGCGATATGAACAATCTAAATTACTTGATTACACCGAGTGCTTTGTGAACAGCTCCATATCGGCTATTGGATTGCTCACTGACCGAACTCGACTCTTGCTTGATCGACAAGTTCAGGCGTGACCACATCTAACTCAGCTTCCCGTGCTAACTGTTCAATTCGTTGCCGAGCTTGAGAACGAACAAAATAGGGAATATTTTTTAACTTGGCTTTCGCTTCAGGCGTCCATTGTAGAGACTCTGTAAAATCAGAACTGTTCATGATTGCAATCCCCAGCTTGGGCAATCCGCTTTCTTGTTAAATTGCTCACTTTTTATTCTACTGCTATTCCTCAACTGGGCAACTCATACGAAGTTGCGTTCAAACATAGCAGTTGGGACAGACGCGGGGACGCTCCGGACGCGGGAACACGGAGAAAAAGAATATGCTACATATGAATGCAACTTCGTATCAAAAATCTCAGATTACGGTTTTTACTATTGACTAGTGCAGATCGGTGCAAATAATCCATCAGTCCAAAAAGATTAAAAAGCTTGATAGTAAACTTTCTTCTTTTTTGCCTGCTATCTTATTTCTTGTAGCCTTCTTGTACTAGCGATTACTCAAGAAGCTACCTAACTGGAAGAAACTTTAAAAAAAAACTTTTATAACGGCAATTAATTAATGGCAATATCCTAGCTTTTAGGAACTACAACATTCTGATTTTTTTGCTGAATTATTTAATAAATGAAACAACCCCATTTTGATGAGTTCTCAGAATCAAAAGCCTGGAACTAATCTCCATGATAATTGAATCAAAAAATATTACACTAAAAATATTGCACTAGATAATTACTGAGTTTTTATCAGTATATAGTTTAATATAGCATTAATTTTCTTTACAAAACTGAAATTTGTTGGTATATAAATTTTATGAATCCATGGAGTCGATGCTTTATAAAATTAAGTATGTTTTTTGAGTCTTTTGAACCGATACTCCTTTCCTATAGAGATTTATTGGTAGGAGAGTCATCCTTCTGGAAGGAGAGATTAATTACTCACGCACAAATGGTGTTTGTTGTCAAAGATGGAACAGATAGTTGGATTGGGAAGAGTACAACGGCAACAAGCCAGCGATCAGGTAGCTCTCTGTTTCCAAAAAGATGAAAATCTTCTGTGTTGCCATTCCTAGTAGTCTGAGTACCTATAAATTTATAGAGTTTACAGATTATAGAGTTGACAGAACACAACCCCAGAAACTGGCATACTCTTGAAACCGCCACAAATTCAGCGCCTTTTTGCGGGCACAATAACAATTTTTGACTTCGCTCTACAAAGGTAGGGGGAAAGTGCTAAGTTAGCCTTAGAGTAGAGGCAGGCAGTAGCAGAAGCCCAAGTCATCAGCACAATGGTTTTTGTGTAAGACTTACTAAAATTAAATCAGAGCTACTGATATTCTTGTCGGAGTAGATTGATACCGAAACCTCATCCAGTCTAAAAACGTTCATAATTTACATTGGCGTTTTGATGATGGATGCAGTAGAACTATGTTGTTGGTAACGCTATATAGAGTTGGTCTTAATTTTCTACCATCCGTTAGTAGAACGACTTCTTCTCTTTTTTAGCGGAGTGCTTACACAATTTGAGATGCGTAGCCAAATTGAGGGGTGGCACTACTCTAGCAAGCAAGAAGTGAATAACCTAAAATCCCCAAAAATAAGAGATACGTGCTGTAGGCTCTGAGATTGCGTTGAGTAATCCCTTACTCAACTTCAATCCGTAGGATTAGTAAAAATAATCTTACGATCGATCGCAGATTACAGGTGATAGAAAGCCGCTGCGTTACTGGCAAAGTCGAGAAGGTATTTCTGACGTGGAGACCTGATTGGAAATGGCGATCAATAGCTCAGTCGAAAAGACAACGGAAAGTAATAAAAATATCCAGCATCCGCAGTCGTCTAAGTCTTACCCCAAAAACCGTATACCGGATACGCTGGTGACCACCTATTTGCAAATGACGGATTGGTCTCAATTTCGTCCAGCTTATCTCAATTACTTAGACGGAATCAAACTCATGTGCATGGAAACGCCGGATGTTGCTTTTTATCGGTTTTTACATACAGCCATTGGTAGGCAGTGGCATTGGCGAGACCGGCTCTATCACTTAGATGAGGAAATTGAGGCACTTTTGTTAGACCCAGGCACAAGCGTTCATATTTTGTATGTCCGAGGCGCACCCGCTGGATATATTGAACTGGTGCAGCGCAAAGAAGGGGTGAACGGACGTTTCTGCTCCACTGAGATTGTTTATTTTGGTCTGAGACCGAGTTACATGGGTCGCGGTTTAGGCAAGCATTTACTGAGTCATGGTATTGCCTATGCTTGGAATAAAGGCACTCAACGATTGTGGCTACAGACCACTAACTTAGATGGTTCTCATGCGTTAAATAACTACATCAAACGCGGGTTTAAAATTTACAGAGTTGATAAAGAACCCATGCCAGAACGCTACCTTCAGCCTTAAGGACTAAAAAAGCGCTACGTTATAATTAAAGCGGTAATCAGGTCATTTGCTGTTGAGAAAGAGCCAATGTCAGAATATTTCTAGCCCCAATACATTTTTTAACGAGTAATGCTGAAATTCCTCAAGGTTGCTGCCGTTGCATCTGTAGTCTTACTGACATTGACAACGGCCTGTTCCTCTACTGATTCATCTCAAGAGACTTCAAGCCCTCAAGACTCAACCCTAGCACCTGCAAAAACCAATTCCTCAAACTTAGTCGCAGAAATGGCATTAGCCAGTCATCTCAAAGAGATTGGTGCAAAGTTTTATGGAACTCATTGGTGCCCTTACTGCAATCAGCAAAAGGAACTGTTTGGGAAAGAAGCGTTCCAGCAAATTAACTATATTGAGTGCGATCCCGCTGGAAAAAATGCACAACCAGCGATTTGCCAAAAGGCTAATATACAAGGATTCCCGACCTGGGAAATTCAGGGAAAATACTATACCGGATTCCAGTCTTTACAGCAACTTTCAGATATATCTGGCTATACTGGCGATCGCAATTTCAAAAAATAGAAGGGGATTTAATCCTCTATCTGGCTATACTGGCGATCGCATTTCATTGAGGAATCGCGATCGCACTGGGTACTTTGAACAGTAACCTCCTAGAGAGAATTTTGAAATATCGCCCATTCTGGATTTTCCCTAACGCCTCGATGTCCTCTTCTTCATCCTTAGGCAAATCAAGTGCTTTTCAGGCTGATACAGAGGGATATAGCGTTTTCAAATGAGTTGTAAACCTAGCTAATCTTTTCTTTCAATAAAGAAAAACTCCGCATTTCTTTTCCCTCCTGCCTTTTGCCCTTTGCCTTCTGCCTTTTGCAAACCGTTGCTGTATTTACGACCCAAATAAAAATGCTATAGAGCTCCGCCGTGAGATTCTAGTCTAACTAGCCGGGAAAAGTTAAAGCTTATAAAAAGTTTTAGTCAGAAAATAAAAAGAGTTAATGAAGTTATTCGCTTTAGCATTACATTAATTTTAAAATAATTTTCAATAATTATAAGATTATAGCCCATAATACCCATGAATTCATAGCATGACACGAACCAAAAACTTAAAATCATCCTTGGTTGGAAGCCATCGCCCTAAGTTTCTACTGCCTGGGCTGTTGTTTGTGGGAACGGTTATTCTCATTTTGGTTGTTAGTTTTATTCCCTGGAATATCCTTTTTTTTCCGCTACAAGACCTGGTTTTTTCATTAGAAAAAACTTATCAAGAATGGCTAAGCAGCCAGAATATCAATCACCCAATTTTGTTACTGCTATTTGCTTTTATAGGAGGGTTAATTGGCAGCATCTCTCCTTGCCACCTTGGTCTTTTAACCGTAAACCTTACCTATATTGGTACCCGTGAGTTTACCTCTTATAAAGATGCTTTCTTCAAAGCAGGGGCCTTTGTGTTGGGCGTAGTCACAGTTCTCAGTATTTTAGGGTTGTTTGCATCCTTTGCAGGTACAGTAACCATTCGATACAGCGGATACTTTAGCATTGTTGTAGGAAGCGTAATTCTGCTAATGGGTCTTACGCTCTTGGGAATTGTACGCTTATCCTTACCTCGAGTAGGTATGGTATTGCCAATCACAAGTCCCTATAGCGCAGGATTAACCTTTGCACTCGTCAGTTCTCCTTGCAGCAGTCCTGTACTGATTGCCATTCTAGGTGCTGCTGCCGCTACCGGTTCCCAATTTCAAAGTGTACTCACGATGGTTAGTTATGCTCTGGGTACAACGGCGATTATTTTCCTCACTAGCTTGTTTACAGGTTTCGCCAAACAAACCCGGACTTTACTGAATTATTCTCAATGGATTGTGCGTATAGGGGGAGGGCTGCTGATTGTGATGGGTGGATTTTACTTGGTGAATGGGATTCGCTGGGTCGTCTTAATGCTACAAAACATTTAGGCTTTGCTGTTTTTGTTGTAACATAAAAGTAAGGATAGACAATGCTATGCCCCTACGATAGGTGTGGAGTTATACAGTGAATTGGTATAAGTGAGTGTTACTGGAGCGATCGCATATCAAGAAAAGGTGCGATCGCTTTTTTGTTTCATCAGGCTCAATAATATCGAATCTGTTGCTATCGGAATAGTTTTTTTAACGCAGAGGTCATCGAGGTGTCGCAAAGGAGCGCAGAGGTTTTGGAGCAAAACTTCAGTGAGTTTCGATGCAAACGGCAATGATAGGGCTGGATATGACACTTAATATATATCATGCGATACTCTAATTGATTTCACTTGAGTAAAGTAATAAAGAGGTGTGAGCGATAGCGAAGTTGCCATGATTAACAAGCCCCAATTCAAAAGCTGTTTTCACATTGAAGTTCTCGAATCGGGGGTATTTTTGCTATCTGAGCAAGATTCTTTCCTTCTTGATGGCAATCTTTACCAGCAGTTAGCACCATTCATGAACGGTCAGAATACCGTTGATGATATTATCGAAAAATGCCAAGACAAAGCTTCTATAGCAGAAATTTATTATGCTTTAATGCTCATGGAGCAAAAAGGCTACCTTGTTGAAGGACAAGATGAAATTTCACGAGAAATTGAGGCTTTTTTAAATATCTTAGATGCTGATACAATAGCGGCTATTAATAAATTAAAATCTACTAAAGTTTCAGTAAAAGCTTTCGGTCAAGTAGACAAACAAGAATTTATATCTACCCTGAAACGGCTCAATGTGGCAATTGCTGAGCAGGGAGATATAGAAGTTGTTCTGACTGATGACTATCTTCAGCAGGGTTTGGCTGAATATAACCACAAAGCCTTGCAATGCGATCGCCCTTGGATGCTGATAAAGCCTGTAGGAACAATAATTTGGATTGGCCCTATATTTTATCCAGGGAAAACGGGGTGTTGGCAATGTTTAGCGCAACGCTTACAAACCAACCGACCCGTTGAAACATTTATCCAAACTCAAAAAGGAAACTCAACAGCTTTTCCTACCTCTGTTGCATCTTTGCCTTCGACACAGCAAACTGGACTAAATTTAGCTGCAACGGAAATTCTGAAATGGATTGTTCAGGGAAGCAATCAACAAATTGAAGGCAAACTAGTTACCCTTGATACGATATCTTTGAAAACGGCAGATCATCTCTTGGTTCAGCGTCCTCAATGCCCGAGCTGCGGGAACCCAAATCATATTAACAGTAAACCCTTACCCGTTATTCTAGAAAGCTGTAAAAAAACCTTTACGGCTGATGGAGGACATCGTTGCTGTTCGCCCGAAGCAACCCTGAAAAAATATGAACATCATATCAGTCCAATTACTGGAATCGTTCACTCGTTAACTCAAAAACAACAGCTCGATCAAGGAGTAATGCATAGTTATTATGCTGGACATAACTTTGCAATGATGTTTGACAGTTTGTACTTTTTGCGGCAAACAATTCGAGGCAAGAGTGGGGGGAAAGGTAAAACGGATGTTCAAGCTAGGGCAAGCGCCCTTTGTGAAGCGATTGAGCGATATTCAGGCGTATTTCAAGGCAATGAAATTAGGCATACAGATACTTATAAGAATCTGGGGGACGTAGCGATTCACCCTAATCGTTGCATGAATTTTAGCGAAGACCAATATAAAAATCGGGCAGCATGGAATGCGACATCTCCCCGCACTCAAAAGGTTCCAGAACCTTTTGATGAAGATAAAGAAATTGAATGGACGTCTGTTTGGTCTTTAACTCATCAAACATTTAAATATTTACCAACAGCTTATTGTTATTATGGCTATCCAATCCAGCAAAGTTCTTACTGCTGGGCAAACTCCAATGGTGCAGCAGCAGGAAACACCAAAGAAGAGGCTATATTGCAAGGCTTTATGGAATTGGTAGAGCGAGATGGTATAGCTTTGTGGTGGTATAACCGGGTGCAGCGTCCTGCGGTGGATTTAAAGAGTTTTAATGAACCCTATTTCCAAGCTATAACTGATTGTTATCACCAGCTTAATCGAGAGATTTGGGTGTTGGATCTGACCACGGATTTAAATATTCCCACTTTTGCTGCTATCTCTAGACGAATTGATACAGAAGTAGAAGATATTGTCTTCGGTTTTGGAGCGCATTTTGACCCCAAAATTGCCATTCTTCGAGCAATCACTGAGACAAACCAAGTCTTGCCTGCTGTTTTAAGCGTGGGTAGGGATGGTAGTACTCATTATCGTTTTGATGACCCCATTGCTATAGATTGGTGGAAGACGGCAACAGTCAAGAATCAGCCTTATCTGATGCCTGACAATAAAATTAAACCCAAGGCTTGTAAGGATTATGTCTATCTTAAGAATGGTGACTTACGTGACGATATCCTAGCTATTGTACAGATGGTGGAGAAACAGGGAATGGAAGTGCTGGTTTTAGATCAGACGCGTCCTGATGTTGGATTAAATGTGGTGAAGGTTATCGTTCCTGGAATGCGTCACTTTTGGAAACGATTAGCACCTGGACGGCTGTATGATGTTCCTGTAAAATTAGGCTGGTTGCCAAAGCCACTTAACGAAAATCAGCTCAATCCGTTTCCAATGTTTCTTTAAGAGAATCCAGAGGGTAGGGTGTAGATGGCAGCATCACTTGTGCTTTCTTTCAAAAAAAATATTTCTGTGATTGAGCAAGGCGATCGCATTGGGGTTCAATCCCCTCGCATTAAGGGAAATCTTCCTCAATATACGCTCAATATAGAGCAAGTATCCCCTGGATTACGAGCTGCTATCCAAACTTTAGCTGCTGATGGTACTAGTGAGGAAGAACTTAGCGCTTCGGTGTTACAAATTGATGGTTTTTCAGAACTGCCCAAGTTTTACTACTACCTGCAACAGTTTATTAATCTTGGCATAATCTGTCATACCGTTTTTTGTGAGGGAGTACCATTAGCAACGCGGATTCCCCTTCATCCTTCTGATCAATTTGAGTTGAGAGAAGCAGCTATAGAGCAAAAATATGCTTTATCGCGTTTTGCCTATTGCCACAAAAAACAGGAACAGCTAGTGCTGGAATCTCCTTTATCCCGTGCAGAGGTGATTTTACCAGATTGGAAAGGAGCAGCGCTGATTGCTGAACTTACTAAACCTCAAACTTCTCAGGAACTCTGCAATAAAATCCCCGGAATTTCTCAAGAGACAGTACAACAAGTTTTCAGCTTACTGTTGAGTTCCGAAATGTTGGGAGAAGTCAAGGAAGAGGGGAAGCTGGAAGAAGAAGAAAACGAGAATTTGATGTCATGGGAATTTCACGATCTGCTGTTTCATGCTAGAAATAGAAAGGGGAGACACAGTAACCCTGCTGGGAAGACCTTTCGTTTCTTAGACAAGATTCCCCAACCTCCCATGGTGAAACCTCAAATTTCTGATGAGATTATTGAGCTATATAAGCCAGATCTCGCTCAACTCAGACAAGAGGATTATCCCTTTACTTGGGTTTTGGAAGAGAGGAAGTCAATCCGGAGTTACAAAGATGAACCCATAACCGCTAAGCAACTCGGGGAATTTCTGTATCGTTCAGCGAGAAATAAACGAGTCGTGGCTAAGGATTATGGAGAATGCACTCACAGACCTTATGCTAATAGTGGAGGTCGTTATGAGTTAGAGTTGTATGCGATCATCAATACCTGTGAAAATCTGGATTCAGGGATTTACCACTATTCTCCTGAAGAACATCAATTGAGTAAAATAACAGGGAGAAATAGCCATGTCGAGGCGCTGTTAGAAGAGGCATATTTTGCAACTGGCAAATCCTGTATGCCGCAGATTTTATTTGTCTTTGCCGCACGGTTTCAAAGATTGGCGTGGGTTTATGAGTCTGTTGCTTATTCTCTCATTCTCAAGGATGTGGGTTCCTTGCAGCAAACGATGTATCTCGTGGCAACAGCGATGAATCTTGCGCCTTGTGCGATCGGTGGGGGAAATAGCGATCGCTTTGCGGAGATAGTAGGCACAGATTACTATACTGAAACTTCAGTAGGAGAATTTATCTTGGGCAGTAAACTTCCCACATTAGTATAATAGGAACAAATAAGTAAGGCTATTTTGTTTGCTAAACCTGATTGTAGATTTTATGAATTTTTGTAGAGTTTCTTTTAAAATAAGTTGTATAGAGAAAGCAGAATTATCTAGACTTGAAAATTAATAGCTATGTGATTAAGCTGACATTAATTAATCTGACTTTCCTTTATCATTAGTAGCTAGATACCCTATATTTTTTATCAACTTACTCAATTCTTGGAATCAAAGGAGAGAAAAATGCAATTGTTAGTCAAAGATAACCCAGAAACTCAAAAAACTTTGTCCAAAATCGTTGCTAAAACTTGGTTAGATGAGGAATTCAAGTCCAAATTCCTCTCGAATACCAATGCTGTTTTGGAAGAGAACGGATTGACGTTACCTAGTGGCGTAGAATTCAAAGTAAATGACAATATCTTAGTGGGAACCCTAACCAACGAAGTTCCTGGTCAAGAAGGTAATGTAGTTTATGAAATTCCCCTACCTCACAAACCAGAAGGACTTGCAGATCAACCGATACAGTCTTGGGCTAATGGGACGAGCTCTGATTATCCTGTCTCTGACTGCGAGGAGGGCATTAGCATTTGATTGCCTGCCTACAGTAGGTAGTAAGTCATCGTTCATGAACGACCATTTATTTGCTGTAGAGACTACAGTAGGCTAGACAATAGCTATACTACTAACGGCAATATTACTTAATTCTTAAAGGCTATGGGTTTCGGCATCTCTTTATATTTGCCCAATTTATGTTTGGGAATCAGCCATAAGACCCTAAGCTTATTTAAGAGGATAATCCTTACAATAATCATAGCAGTTTCAATAACCCTGAGTTTACCAGGCAATACATATGCCGAAGAAGCTAATCCTGAATTTGAGCAGATAACGGTTGACGATGGACTGTCTCAAAGTGGAGTTCTGGCTATCTTCCAAGACAGTCAAGGACTGATGTGGTTTGGTACACAAGATGGGTTAAATAAATATGATGGATACAACTTTACAGTCTATAAGTACAATGAGCTAAATTTAAGCTCGCTATCTGATAATTTTATATTATCAATCTATGAAGATAAATCAGGCACAATCTGGGTTGGTACTCAGAGCGGTGGGCTAAACAAATTTGACCGAAAAACAGAACAGTTTGTACACTATACCCATAACTCTGACAACCTGAATAGCTTAGGCAGTAATATCGTGTTGTCAATTTACGAAGACCAAGTTGGCAGGCTTTGGATTGGCACAGATGGCGGGGGACTCAATCAGTTTAATCGGGAAACAGAACAGTTTACCCGTTATAATCATAACCCAAATGACCCGAATAGTTTGGGGAGTAATACTGTCTTGTCAATTTATGAAGACCAAGCTGGCAGGCTTTGGATTGGCACAGATGACGGGGGACTCAATCAGTTTAATCGGGAAACAGAACAGTTTACTCGTTATATTCATAACCCAAATGACCCGAATAGTTTGGGGAGTAATACTGTCTTGTCAATTTATGAAGACCAAGCTGGCAGGCTTTGGATTGGCACAGATGACGGGGGACTCAATCAGTTTAATCGGGAAACAGAACAGTTTATCCATTACCTACATGATCCAAATAATTCTAATAGTTTGAGTGATAATACGATCGGTGCAATTGCTGAAGATAAGCTGGGAAACCTTTGGCTTACAACTAGTAGTTGGCATGGTAATTTATACGGCACTGCACTGAATAAATTCGATCCTAAAACCGAGAATTTTACTCATTACATCCATGATTTAAATACTATCAATAGCTTAAATGATAATATTGTTACCTCAGTTTTACTAGATAAGTCAGATATTTTATGGATTGGAACGGGCTTTAGTGGCATAAACAAATTAGATATAAAACCTCCGAAATTTATCCATTACAAACATAATACTGCTGATCCAAATAGTTTAATTGATAATCATATTTCTTCAATTCATGAAGACAAAAATGGTCGAATCTGGATTGGTACTTTTAACAAAGGTTTGGATAAATTTGAGCGCCAAATTGGGAAATTTACCCACTATAGCCATAAAGCCGATAACCCAAGCACCTTGAGTAATAACAATATCTGGGCAGTCTATGAAGATCAGTTCAGTGTTCTTTGGATTGGTACCTTAAGTGGTGGACTCAATAAATTTGATCAAGAAACTGAGAATTTTAACCATTATACACACGATTCAAAAAACTTTTACAGCTTAAGTGATGACACTGTTTGGTCAATTTATGAAGACTGGGAAGGCACTCTCTGGATTGGTACTTTTAAGGGCGGACTAAATAAATTTAATCGTGAAACTGAACAATTTAACCATTACGAACACGATCCGGATAACCCTAATAGTTTGAGTGATAACAATGTATTTTCAATCTATGAAGACTACTCAGGTATGCTCTGGATTGGAACTATAAACGGCGGACTCAACAAATTTGATCGCAAAACTGAAAAGTTTAGCCATTACAAGCATGACCCCAATAACCCCAATAGCTTGAGTTATGATCGGGTTTTGTCCATGCTTGAATACCCAGCAGGTACGCTCTGGATTGGCACTTACGGTGGAGGACTTGATAAGTTTGATATTGCTACCGAAACCTTTAACCATTACACCGAAAAAGATGGTCTTCCTAATAATTCTGTAGTGGGTATACTAGCTGACGATGAAGGTCATCTTTGGTTAAGCACAGGCAAGGGTTTATCAAAATTTAACCCCGAAACAGAAACCTTCAGAAATTATGATGTAAGTGATGGGCTTCAGGGAAATGAGTTTGATGGCGTGAAAGCTTATCTCAAAACTAGGGATGGAGAAATGTTTTTCGGGGGTTTAAATGGTTTCAATGCCTTTTATCCTGAACAGGTAAAAGACAATCCCTACATTCCTCCAGTTGTTCTAACTGATTTTAAGATTTTTGATAAAAGCGTAAAACTGAATACAGCAATTTCAGAAACTAAAGAACTAAAATTATCCTATAAAGATAACTTCTTCGGCTTTGAATTTGCTGCTCTCGATTATACAAATCCGCAAAAAAACCAATACGCCTATAAACTCGAAGGATTTGATAAAGACTGGATTTACTCAGGTTCTCGACGCTACGCCACTTACACTAACTTAGATGGTGGAACCTACACCTTTAGAGTCAAAGGTTCTAATAATGACGACGTTTGGAATGAAGAGGGCACGTCTCTCAAAATCATCATTACCCCCCCACCTTGGAAAACTGCGTGGGCTTACACTTTATATATCGTATCTTTGTTCTGCGCCATCTATACATACGTGCAATGGCAAACCAAAGCGCAACTCAGAGAAAATGCTTTGCTACGTGAAAACGAAAGAAAGCTTAATCAATTTCTAGAAGCTATTCCGCTAGGAATTAATGTTATTGATACGGTTGGTAAGGTTATTTATACCAATCAAACTGCACTGAAAATGTATGGTAGAGAATCTCCTTCAGATACGCCTCTAGAAAACTGTTCTGAAATTTATTCTCAACTCTACATTGCCGGAACCGAACAGCAATATCCTCTGGAAGATTTGCCCCTGATTCGAGCCTTGCAAGGAGAAAGAAAAACAATTGACGACTTAGAAATTTATCAATCCAACCAAAGTATTCCAGTGGAGGCGCTGGGAACTCCTATTTATGATGAACAGGGTAATATTATCTATGCCATAGTGGCTTTTCAAGATATTACACTTCGCAAACAAGCAGAAACTGAACGCAAGGAATATATTGAAGCTCTACAACGCTCTAATGAACAGTTACAAGCTGTTTTAGATACTGTACCTGGCTATGTTGCTTGGATAAATTCAGAAGGCTATTATCTGGGTGTTAATCGATATTTTACAGATAAATTTAATGTACCTCCAGATACTTTTATTGGTCAGAAGATTGGCTTTCTCACAAAAGACTGTCAAGTTGAACCGTTTATCAATCAATTTCTAGCAAGTTCAACTCAAAGTGATTCTAAGGTAGTTGATGGCTTATCCAAGGGAACTCATCGAAAGTACTTGATTACAATTCAGAAATATCGCCAAAATATGGCTGCTGTATGGGTAGGAATTGATATTACCGAGCAAATATTGGCTGAAGAAGCTTTACGAACTTCGTTACGGGAGAAGGATATCTTACTACAAGAAGTTCATCATAGAGTTAAAAATAATTTGCAGATTATATGTAGTTTACTTGACCTTCAATCCCAAAAATTAACCGACTCAAAAATGTTAGAGGTCTTCCGTGAAAGTTATAATCGCGTTAGATCAATGGCGTTAATTCATGAAAAATTATATCAGTCAGCTTCTCTCGAACGAATTAATTTTGCCGAGTACATTGAAACTTTAATTTACTACCTTTTTCAGTCTTATAGAGTGAATTCAGATTTAATTAAAATTCAAATCAATATTGAACCTATTTTTATTAACATTGATACGGCAATCCCTTGTGGATTGATTATTAATGAACTTATGTCTAATGCTTTAAAATATGCTTTTCCTAATCAGAAAAATGGCTTGATCGAACTATCTTTTCTCTCAGATGAGCATCAGAGATATACATTAAGAGTAAAAGACAATGGAATTGGTTTTCCTGAAAATTTTAATTTTAAAAAAACCACGACATTAGGGTTGCAGTTGATCAAGGTTTTGACACAGCAACTAGAGGGAGAAATTGAATTAGAAGACAGTCAAGGTATTGATTGCAAAATAAAATTTGAGATTAACTCTTAAGAGTTTAAAAAGTGCCGCTTTCAACTAGCGCTGCCAATGCAGAAGGAGCAATTGAGTAAGCTTCTCCACATCTAGTTTGCACTAATGTTGTTGCCAAAAGTTTGTGGAGGTGGGCATCTTGCCCGTCCCGACTATGCAATTTAAATGTGGAATACTTTAATTGTGAGCAAGTTTGCCTTAAATACTTGATTTTTTAGTATTAAATAATACCTTATTGAGACCTAATTTCGAGCAGACTAGAATGTCTAAACCACTGGTATTGATGGATCATGATGGCGGCGTAGATGACTATCTCGCAACATTGCTGCTCATGACGATGGAACACCTACAACCCATTGGGATCGTTGTGACGCCAGCAGATTGCTACATACAACCTGCGGTGAGTGCCACACGAAAAATCCTTGATTTAGTAGGATGTACTGATGTTTCGGTTGCCCAGAGCACAGTACGCGGGATTAATCCCTTTCCGCGCCTCTACCGCCGCGATTCGTTTATTGTCGATCATCTGCCAATTCTCAATCAACGGGAGCCGATACAAACGCCCTTGGTAGAAGAAACAGGTCAAGAATTTATGGTGCGATCGCTTCTGGCTGCTAATCAACCTGTAACTTTAATGGTTACCGGACCCTTAACAACAGTAGCCGCCGCTCTTGATCTCGCACCGGAAATTGAAGCAAAAATTGAGAAAATTGTTTGGATGGGAGGTGCCCTTAATGTCCCAGGTAACGTTGAAAAAAGTCTAGAACCGGGGCAGGATGGTTCAGCAGAATGGAATGTATACTGGGACCCTATGGGGGCTCATCGGGTATGGCAAACGCAGATTCCGATTGTCATGTGTCCCTTAGATCTCACGAACACCGTGCCCGTCACCTCAGATTTTATCTACAAATTAGGCAAACAACGACCCTATCCTCTCTCGGATTTTGCCGGACAATGCTATGCCTTAGTCAGTCCCCAGGATTATTACTTTTGGGATGTCCTCGCCACTACCTATCTTGCCCATCCGGAGTTTTATCAACTGTGCGAATGGGAAACTGCGATCGTGACTAAGGGCAAAAGCCAAGGACGAACCCAAGTAGAGGCAGGTGGTAGAATCATTCAAGCCATGGCTCAGGTGGATCAGGCAAAATACTACGCCTATATCTTGCAGCAATGGGCGCGTTAAACTAATATAAATATCAAAAATCAAAAAATTAAAATTTCAGACTTGCTCAGTTTTCAACTTAGTATGTTTTCTTGAGTAAAGGTCGCTGGTTTGTCTGAATTCATTACCGATGCTTGAGATAAAGCTTTTCGGTCACTTTTAATAATGTCGTTTTGAAGGTAAAGAATAGGATAAACACTTATTCTGAACTGTTTGATTATTGCACCCATTAAAAATTAATCAGTATTGTTCTTCCTGAAGAGAACTTGAGCGAAATCCTCTAGAATTTTGGTGATGTTCCTCTGGACATACAAGACTTTGAGATTTCTCGGTTCTTCCTTGAGTAGTAAATTTCTGCAACAACATGAGTCAAAGCTGTCTCCGGAAAATTATGAGAAACCTTTATTTATTTTAATAATCGTAAAAAATTGGTACTATAAATCAAAAAGATAAGTATAAATACGGCATACTTGACACACTCATTTAACAACACAGTTGCAGTAGCACATGGCTCATCCATTGGTAACGCGCTCCGCGCATACTCCGCAAACGGCAGGGGCTGAAACTTTGTCCCTTGGGGTTTCATCTACCAAGTCTCAAGGGGGAGACCTTTCTCCGTTAGCCTCTACCTCTAAATCCAATGTTCATTCCCTTGCCGCTCTGTGGGCACGGAAATATTATGTTTCTGTTACAGCCACGGATGAGCAGCCGTCACTGACAATCAGTGCCAACGACCTCAAAGAAGTTACGTCTAAAGAAGGTCGAGAACACACGGCTCAGAAGCTACTGCAAAATTTGAATTTAGCCAGTGCTCAGGCTTGGTCGTTGACGGAAACCTTACTCTCCGAAGAGATTCGACGGCACGGCATCAATCCTGACTTAATTAATCCTATGGAGATTGCCGCAGATACTCGCGTGCTATTTCAAAAGGTATTAGGTGCCTATGCAGAGCGAGCAACTCCACGGCGATTATCTGTGATTGTGGGTAAAGACTTTGGTCAAGTCCGGCAGAAATACACCCGTGTCGATCGCCGTGCTATTGGCTTCGTCAGTATGCAGTTTCACTACACCGGTCAAAAGCTACTAGAGTGGCTTTCAAATGGAGAGCGCACCTTGTGGTTGCCCTACTTAAAGGTGATGGATGACCATATGTATATGCCGCTACAGGCTGCCTACGAAGCTGCTGCCAACCATCCCTTAGATTCTCCAGCTTTATCTGCGGTTCAACATCTTTTACCCGTCAGCAGCAAAATTGCAGTTTCTGTTTGTAACCAAATTTGCCGCTTACACCCTAGCTATGCAAGCTATAGTGGACCTCTGACGGATATGACAGTTAAAACGGCAAGTATCCGTGATGTTGAAATGTTCCAAGTTTATCTATGCCTATGCGTGTTGGAAGATGATATCCGCTCAGTTCAACAAGAACTCTTTCCTCTATGTGTAATGTTATACCCTCGATTGAACGTCAGTTGGAGATTAGTGCAGGATATGCTCAAAACGATAGGCTGGGATATGCACGATCGCTTGTCTGCCGACGATATGGCCACCTTTTTGCCTTATCTACGCACTTTGACAGAAATGTTCTCTAGTGACGTGTTTAAATAGGTTGAGATTGAATGTCCCTGCATGAATTTTAAATTGAATCTTGGTGAATTCCTGCGAGACAGGTTAACCCTTCGCCTATTCGCCAACGCCCCATTGAAGCACCGATTACCCACAAAATATGCCTGTGCAGACGGTAAAACTTTACTTTCAATCTGCACAGGTAACGGTTGAGAGGTTTAGTCTGACAAGAAACGCATGAGAGCAGAGAAGATAATAGGCATTAAGTCTATTGATCTCTCCTGAGAAAAACTCCGTGATTAATTAGCTTTGCCCAATACTTGCTCTTTAAATGAGTTAATTTCATTCCAGAGTTCTTGACGCGTCGCAGCGCTAAGTAGATAACGAACCACAAACCAAGCGACATAAGCCAGACCAATCAATTCTAAAATTAACTCAAGGAAGGGAATGTCATTGAGAGCATCCACTGCTGCCAGGATAAGTTTGACAGTAATAACGGCTAGCAGAAACCAACCCAGGGTTGCAAAGATTTGCTTGTATTGATTAAAAAAGTCTGCTGTGTCACGTTGCAGATTGTCTATAAACGCAGAGGCTGTTTTGCCAAATTGTTGCCATTGTTGCTCTTGTGAAGAGTCTTGAGATGGCATCTTGCTGACTGGAAGCGCTTTTTCTGTTTCGAGTTCTGCCAGAGAAGTTTCGACTTTAACTTCAACCTGATCGGTGTTTTTCGCGATTTCAGTAGTCATATTTTGGGGAAAGGTAAAAACTTGTACTGATTGGCTAATGAAGATTGAATTTCAGCGAGTTCCAACAGTAAAAGCTCCTTCTATAATCAATTTTTTTGACTGATTATTTTAGTCGTTATAGCTGAATTCAACTCAAAAGCTCTTTTCAGTTTATTTACGACTATCGGCTAGGGTCAATGGTGTAATATGCATAAATCATAAACTTTATGCTTTTTTTAAAATCTGTCTATCCGGATATTTTTTAATAGATGAAAATTAAAATACATAAAAAATAAATTACTGCTTGAGAGCGCATCCGATCATAACTCACTCAATGAGCGATCGCACCAGAGAAGTTGCGCTATAGTTCACCTATCACGCACTCATCTTGTAAGGGGCTATTGCAAGGAGGCTCTTATACAGGAGGCTCCCAGGAATATTGCTTGTACAGTAGGCTTTCGTAACCTTTTTGAACTGTGGGTTACTTCAGCCGCGCTGCACCAGTGAACTATCAAGCTACAGCATTAACACTGTCAATGATTTCTCATACGGAATTGCATTCATACGTAGAAAATTCATTTTCTGGAGCGTCTGGGCGGCTGGGCGTCTGAAGTGTCTGTCTCAACTCCTCTATTTGAACGCAACTTCGTTCAGCCCTACCCCAGATGTAACACAGCACTTGTCGAACACTTCACTTCATCGTTTATTAACCTGGAGACGGATAGAGCCTTCTTACTTAAAACCATGCGTTAAATGGATACTCTGCTGTAGAGTCAAACCATCAATTTAGCAACAAACCCTTAAGATCTATTAAGAATCCCTGATGAATTTGTCCTGAACTTCATATTTCAGGTAAGGATAGTGAATCTCTTATGCTCGATGCTAGTTCAGTCCTAGAAGTACTAAGACCCGTGCAAGACCCCGAACTCCGCAAGAGTTTGGTGGAATTGAATATGATCCGGAATGTCAACATCGAAGATGGCACGGTTAGCTTTACCTTAGTGTTAACAACACCCGCTTGCCCATTGCGGGAGTTTATTGTCGAAGATTGCCAGAAAGCCGTTAAGCAGCTACCCGGTGTGGAAAAAGTCGTGGTAGATGTCACTGCCGAGACACCTCAGCAAAAACCCCTGCCTGATCGCACAGGAATTGATGGTGTCAAAAATATTTTGGCAATTTCTAGTGGTAAGGGAGGTGTAGGCAAAAGTACGGTAGCGGTGAATGTGGCCGTTGCTTTAGCGCAGGCAGGTGCTAAAGTTGGGTTGCTTGATGCTGATATTTACGGGCCGAATGCCCCAACCATGCTGGGGTTAAAAGACGCAACGGTAATGGTGCAGCAAGGAGCCCAAGGTGAGATATTGGAACCTGCTTTCAACCACGGCGTCAAATTGGTTTCGATGGGCTTTTTGATTGACCCAGATCAGCCAGTCATTTGGCGAGGACCGATGTTAAATGGTATAATCCGCCAGTTTCTTTACCAAGTGAATTGGGGGGACTTGGATTATTTGATTGTGGATATGCCACCAGGAACTGGAGATGCTCAGCTAACGATGGCGCAGGCGGTACCGATGGCAGGGGCTGTGATTGTGTCAACACCGCAAACTGTAGCCTTGTTGGACGCCCGCCGAGGGTTGAAGATGTTTCAGCAGTTGGGAGTACCCGTATTGGGAATTGTGGAAAACATGAGTTACTTCATTCCGCCTGATATGCCTGATCGGCAATACGATTTGTTTGGTTCTGGAGGTGGAGAGAAGACATCCAAAGAACTGAACGTTCCCTTGTTGGGTTGTATTCCACTAGAAATTTCCTTAAGGCAAGGGGGTGATGTGGGAGTGCCCATTGTTGCAGCCGAACCGGAGTCAGCGTCAGCTAAAGCATTAACGGCGATCGCATCTCAGATTGCAGCCAAGGTTTCAGTCGCTGCTCTCAGTAGCAACTAGTAATTAGCTTTTTACCGTTTTGTATCAAAATCTTTGCCAAAATTCCTGACACTCTCATTTGAGCAAAGCTAATTGCTAACAATAAGAATCTTCACGAGTTTTATGTTGCAACGGACAATCTTTCGTATGCGCTGGATGGGCTGGAAGTCTATCCTGGCCCCCTGGCAGCAATTAGACTTGCCGCTACTGACCCTATGCCTTGGTCTAACGGGTCTTGGGGGGATAATGATTCGCAGTGCTGAACTGAACCAAGGCTTGACAGACTGGTGGTGGCACTGGATTATTGGCGGCATTGGATTAGCCTTCATACTCATGATTTCGCGGTGGCGTTATGAAATCTTGATTCAATGGCATTGGGTTGTTTATGGCATTAATATTCTCAGTCTGATTGCAGTAATGCTCATTGGTAGTACTGCCAATGGTGCTCAACGTTGGATTAATATTGCTGGCTTCCAGGTTCAACCTTCTGAATTTGCCAAAATCGGTTTGATTATCAGCCTAGCGGCTATTCTCCACTCAAAACCCGCTTCAACCCTGACAGCTGTTTTGAGAGCCTTAGGTGTGGCAGCTGTTCCCTGGCTCCTAGTATTTTTAGAGCCTAACCTGGGAACCTCACTGGTATTTGGTTCAATTACGATGGGGATGCTCTACTGGGGTAATGCTAATCCAGGCTGGTTGATATTGATGATTTCTCCAGTTGTCTCAGCAATCATCTTTAACATCTATTTGCCTGCCTGGTTTTTCTGGGTAGGCGCAATGACATTTATTGGCTGGCGCAGCTTCTCTTGGCCAATATTAGGAGCCTTAGGAGCTTTGGTCGTGAATGCGGTGTCAGGAGGTTTGGGACACATGTTGTGGGGACTGTTAAAGGATTATCAAAAAGACCGACTTATTCTCTTTTTAGACCCCGATAAAGACCCCTTGGGCGGAGGATACCACCTAATTCAATCGCGAATTGCGATTGGTGCTGGTGAACTTTGGGGCAGAGGATTGCACCAAGGAACCCAAACCCAACTCCGTTTTATTCCCGAACAGCATACTGACTTTATTTTCTCCGCAATCGGGGAAGAGCTGGGATTCATCGGCTGTATTTGTGTTTTACTGGCTTTCTGGTTCCTTTGCTTACGCTTGGTGATTATCGCTCAGAATGCCAGAGATAATTTTGGCTCTCTGATTGCCATTGGTGTTCTGTCCATGATTGTGTTTCAAACCGTTGTGAATATTGGGATGAATATTGGTTTAGCGCCAATTACTGGTATTCCACTGCCCTTGCTGAGTTATGGGCGATCGGCGCTATTATCGAACTTTTTGGGTTTGGCGTTGGTACAATCGGTGGCTAATCATCGACCTCGATTGAAGTTTTAGTCATTAGTCATGGCTCACTTGTCATTGTTGATTAGGAAGGTCTATAGGCTCCTCAATAATCATTGATGACTCATGACGAATGACTACTAGTAAGCTATTAATAGAAACTCAGTTAGTAAACAGCCATGATTCTTCCCGGTTCAATTGTTCGCGTTATCAATGCTGATGATATCTACTACCACTTTCAGGGATTAGTTCAACGTGTTAGTGATGGTAAAGCCGCTGTTTTGTTTGAAGGAGGCAATTGGGACAAACTGATAACGTTCCGGTTATCGGAATTAGAAGCTGTTGAACCAACAACAGGTAAAAAAGGTAAATAAAAATGTTGAACGTTAGAAAGTTGAAAGTTAAAAGTTTAGAGGATAACCTTCAACCTTCTAACCTTCCAACATTCAACCTGCAATTCTATAAGGACTGCCATATATGCGTCTCCCTCTACCCCAGTTTACAGTTGGCGATCGCCCCGACAATCATATTGCTGAGGTGATTGAGACCGCAACAACGGAATTTCTGGCACAGTGTTTGGAGCCAGAGGATTTGACTTTCCCCGTTATGCCTCCGTTTGGAAGCTGGGTGAAATCGATAGATGAAGAATCAGGCAATCAAGTCTTGGCTGTGGTTTATTATGCCACTACCAGTCCGATTGACTCGGTTCACCGGGCAAGAGCGTTGGGGCTTTCATTGGCAGAGTTGCGAGAGCAACAGCCCCAAATTTTTGCCATGCTCAAAACGGAATTCCGCGCTGCGATTGTGGGATTCGTGCCTCCTAATAGAGGAAATGGTTCTGGAAATCTGAGTAGCTCTCTTTATCAATATTTGCCCCCCCGTCCGCCTCAAATTCACCAAGCAGTCTACCAGTGCCAGCCGGAAGAAATTATTCACTTTAGCGAACAGTTGGATTTTTTGCGGACTCTACTGCAAGTTAATGGAGCTCCCGTGGAGGCACTAACCGCAGCAGCGATTCGAGAGGTTTATCAATTACGTAAAGCTGATCGGGAGTGGTTGGTGAGAGCCGGACGGACGTTGAGCGTTTTACTAAAAGATGATTATGACCGCTTGCGCTATATTTTGAGTCAGCTTCACTGGTAGTAAACAAGGAAAAAATATATTTTTATACCTTTAGATAGAACAAAGAAATAAAATTTTGGTATAGAATTCGTCAGCTTACATCTTGTACCTAATGTTCTCAATTGTCGCTGACCCCCGCTATCCCCCCTCTTAAGAAGGGGGGATAGCAATTTCCGGCTCTTGTTTTACCCTTAATAAAAGCGAATTAGGGGGGTAGTGCAAGATTTGAGTCAGGTGACATGGAATGGGCTAGGGAGAACTCCTTAGAGGTTCTTCTTTTCCAAGTTCAGTCATCAGCGACAGCCCCCCTATCCCCTAGCCAGGTGCCTATGGAATCCATAACCGAAACTTTCAAGGAACCCGTTGTTTCCTTTGCGCTTCTCATCGCTGTCATCTTATTGGTGCCTCCTATATTTGAGCGATTACGACTCCCTGGATTGGTTGGTTTGCTGGTAGCAGGGGTCTTACTGGGTTCTAGCGGACTGAATGTGCTTAAATCCAATTCCGAAACCATGAAGTTGCTATCGGACATCGGAAAAATTTATCTGATGTTTGTAGCAGGGCTAGAAATTGACCTTGCTCAGTTCCGCAGAACAAGAAATCGATCGCTAGGGTTTGGTAGCACGACATTCCTGGTACCGATGATCACGGGAACCCTGGTGGGTCGTCTGGTTGGCGGCTTTGATTGGAATGCTTCGATTTTGATTGGCTCCCTGCTGGCTTCCCATACGCTGCTAGCCTATCCAATTGTTCAGCGTTTAGGTGTAGTCAATAATGAAGCTGTTACCGTTACCATTGGAGCCACGATTTTCACGGATATTGGTGCTCTCCTTGTCCTGGCAATTTGTGTCGGTATTAAGGGGGGTGACTTTTCAGCCCTCAGCTTAGTTGTTTTGCTAGGGTCGTTAGCCATCTATTCCGTTGCTGTCCTATTTGGCTTTGACTGGTTGGGCAAAGAATTTTTCCGTCGCTCTAAAGATGACCAAGGCAATCAATTTCTGTTCGTGCTGCTAGCGGTATTTCTTGCTGCGGTAGGAGCACAGCTCATTGGTGTGGAAGCCATTGTTGGGGCATTTCTTGCGGGTTTAGCCGTAAATGATGTCGTTGGAGATGGCCCAGTTAAGGAAAAGGTTGAGTTTGTTGGCAGCGTTCTGTTTATCCCGATCTTTTTCGTGAATATGGGCTTGCTGCTTGATTTCAATGCTTTTATCAAAACCCTTTCTTCCTTTGGCCTGACGTTGGCGATTATCGGGGGATTGATTGGAAGCAAGTTTTTAGCAGCATATATTGTTAAATTCCTTTATGGGTACAATTGGCAACAAACGCTGACAATGTGGTCTCTGTCCTTACCTCAAGTCGCAGCGACTCTGGCGGCTACTCTGGTCGGATATGAGCAAGGAATTCTCAATGAGGCAGTCCTCAACAGCGTGATTCTGATGATGCTGGTGACAGCAACGCTTGGACCGTTGATTACGTCGCGGACTGCTGCCCAACTGACCCCAGAGTCAACCGCTCAATCTGAGGATAGCGAATCTTCAGATTTGATGCTTGCAGAACCGAAACAGCCTGGAGAGTTTACGGTTGTAGTGCCAGTCTACAATCCCCGAACAGAGCGGTATTTGATGGAAATGGCAACGTTGCTGGCACGGTACGAGAGCGGTCAGATTGTACCGTTAGCGATCGCTCAAGCTCACTCGCGCATGGACGACCCAGATATGGATAAAGCTGTCCAGCGCAGCCAGATGCTGCTGGATACGGCAAACGACCTCTGTCGAGAATTGGGTGTTGAAGCATCACCGCAACTACGCATTGACTACGACGTTGCTCACGGAATCAGCCATGCGAGCCGAGAACAAGATGCCAGTATGATTGTGCTGGGTTGGAGTGGACGGCTGGGCTTTCGTGCCCGTTTGTTTGGGAGCGTAACCGATAGCGTACTGTGGTCGGCCCATTGCCTGGTTGCAGTGGCACGCCTGTTAGATTCACCCTTAAAAATCCGACGAATTCTGGTACCTGTGGAAAATTTATCCACCTCAGCACTGCGTCCGGTGCGCTTTGCCCAGATTTTGGCTGAGGTGAATCAAGCTCAGATTACCTTGCTCCACGTATGTGAGCCCAGAACATCACAAAGTCGGATGGAGTGGACTCGCTCTCAGTTATCCCTGATTGTCTCTCAACTTTCTCCTGAGCCACCTCCAACTGAAATTCAAATTGTCCGTCATGATAATGTGACACAAGCGATTTTGAAGGCGGCCCAATCTCAGGATTTAGTCGTTTTGCGATCGCTACGGCGTCGGATTGGGGCAGATGGTTTGGCAATTGGTGAAGTAACGACTCCCCTGGTACAACAACTGACTTGCTCCGTTGTGATGCTAGGAGAGCCACATGGAGCAATATCTAGCGTTTTGGCAACCAGTCGCACTCCCTCACCTTTACTGTCGTAAGGGGGAAAAAGGGAAAAGGGAAAAGGGAGAGTAGCATGATTCCCTTCGCCTTTTCCCTTTTATTACACTTAATGGCAGAAGCGCTTAGGAATCAGACTCGTTGTCTAACTCTTTGTGGCGCTGCTCCAATTTCTGCTTTTCCCGCTTCAAGTCTTCTTCCAACGCTTGTAGTTGTTCCCGACGCGCTTCTAATTCCAAATTGCGACGGGTTAAATCCTGACTTTGTAGGGTTAGGTCTTGCCGCCACTGTTCAGCACGTTCCACCTCTTCCTGTAAAAAGGTTGGGGTAACCCCAATTGTCAGATATTTTTGCACCAAGTCCAACACCCAGTCCTTGGCTTGCTGAATATTCAGAATCTCGAGATTTTCAGAAAGATCTACGAGTAGTAACAAGCCTTCATTCCAGGGTTTGCTGTTGGTCAGGGGAACGCTTTCTGGATTGATTAATGTCCAGGTATGCTCCGACTGTTGGCGGGCTAACAATTTCAGTTCCACCCCCCCTGCACTGTCGTTATTTTGCACTTGGGCTAGGTGTAGCATTGCCTATCTGTGATTAGTGAGTTGTGGTTAAAGAGACTAGCTATGACCTGAGTCATCACCTACATTCGACTAAGACGATCGCGCAGAATTTCTGCTTGTTTTTCAGCTTCTGCTAGAGCCTCCTTCGCACCCTTTACAACTTCTTCCGGAGCTTTGTTGACAAAGTTGGGATTAGCTAGACGCTGGGAAAGGGACTTGATTTCCGTCTCTACTTTAACTAGGTCTTTTCTTAATTTAGCTTGAAGGGCATCTACATCCACAACACCAGCTAGAGGCATCAACACTTGAATGGTACCAACAACACCTGCCATTGTTGTCTTAAGTTCTTGCTCCAGTGCTGGGGTAATCGTCAAGTTCTCTACCTTAGCCAGATCTTTAATATAAGACTGACCCGCTTCCAGAATTTGCCGTTCTTCACTATTGGCACTTTGGAGGATTACCGCTACCTTCACCCCTGGCTTGACACCCGCTTCTGCCCGCAGATTGCGGATCGTGCGAATTGTTTCAATTAGTAGCTCAAACTTCTGCTCCAATTGTGAATCAATCAGGGAGGATGATGCCCCTCCAGAGAGAGGCATTGATGTAGCGAGATTGGTTGTGAGCGCAGGGAGAGCCGGTTCAGAAGGCACTGTATCCTTGGCTCCAGTTGCTATCTTCGATACTGGTTTAGACTCTATCTTGCCTATCACCTGTGCTTTCAAAGTTTGAGTAGTAGCCCCCAATTCTTTCCGTTTGGAGACAGTCAACAAGTAGCGAGAAGCAAACCATAGCGCGTATCCCACACCGATGGCTTCAAAGGTTGGTTGCACCAGGGGAATACTATTGAGCGCCCCAATAACGGCAAGCAGGACTTTGAGCGTAATGATCGCACTCAGCAGCAGACCCACTATAGTCAGCTGTCTTTGGTAGCGCTCATAAAACTGACCGACTTCATCGGGCAAATCAGACAAAAATTGGATTGTTTGCTGCCAAATTTGTTGAGGTTGAGCTACAGATGGGTTGAGTTGGCTTGGCTTTGCCAACTTACTGCTAGTTGCAGTTGTTTTCGACTCTAAGATAGCCTCTTGTTCTGAAGCCGCAGGCGGGTGCGATGGCGTTTCAGTTTCCAGGGAAGCTTTATTGCCAAAACCCGTTTGTGAGATCGCTCTCTCGTCTGGATAAGATTGCAGTGCCAAAAACTCGTCAGATTTTTGGGTCAGTGTATGCCAAATTTCTTCAGTGATGTGAGGCATAAAGGGATGGAGTAGTTTGAGAATCCCTTCCAACACATAAGCGAGAGTTTGTTGAGCCACTAACCGGGATGTAGAAGTGCTTTCCTCACGTAGCCGCGATTTAACCAGTTCAATATACCAGTCGCAGAAATCGCCCCAGATGAAATCATACAAGCCTTTCGCCGCTTCTCCCAATCCATAATTATCCAGGTAGTCATTGCTTTGACGAACCACTTGTTGGAAGCGAGAGAGAATCCAGCGATCGCTCAATTCTAATGCTTCTAGATTCGGTTCACCTAACTCTTGCGGCGTCTTGCCATCAAGATTCATCATCACAAACCGGGCTGCATTCCACAGTTTGTTGGCGAAGTTGCGCGATGCCTCTACTGAGACAGACTCATCCGTCTTGCGATTGTACTCCAAGCGAATATCTTGACCTGCCCCAGCCACTTCTTTGACCAGAGTGTAGCGCAGGGCGTCAGTGCCATACTTATCAATCAGGATAAGTGGGTCGATGCCGTTGTTAGCTGACTTCGACATCTTCTTATTATTTTCATCCCGCACTAACCCGTGAATGTAAACGGTCTTAAAGGGCATCTCGCCTGTGAAATGTCCCGCCATCATCGTCATCCGGGCTACCCAGAAGAAGATGATGTCAAAGCCTGTAACCAGGGTAGTGGTGGGATAGTAAGTCTTTAAGTCTTTGGTTTCTTCCGGCCAGCCCATGGTCGAGAAGGGCCATAACCCCGAAGAGAACCAGGTATCAAGTACATCCGGGTCTTGCTTTAACTTGACATCCTCGCCAAATTGTGCAATAGCTTTTGCTTGTGCCTCTTCCTCGGTGTGAGCGACGACAAAGGGAGTATTGTCGGTAATTTCCCCGCCGGTTTCACTGATAGCATACCAGGCAGGAATTTGATGTCCCCACCACAACTGCCGGGAAATGCACCAGTCTTGCAACTTGACTAACCAGTCGCGGTAAACTTTCGTCCAGCGTTCTGGCACAAATAAAGGTGAGTACTGCTGGTCGAGGGACTCTAACGCCCTATCTGCCATGGGGCGAATTTTGACAAACCATTGGGTTGAAAGCAGGGGTTCAACGGGGACTTTGCCGCGATCGCTATACGGTACTGTATGGTTGTAGTCCTCCACTTTCACGAGGAACCCTTCTTCCTCCAAACGCTGCACCACGCCTTTTCGGGCCACAAATCGGTCTTGCCCTTCAAAGTCACCCGCATTTTCATTTAACGTGCCATCCTTATTCATGATGTTGATGAATGGCAAGTTGTGACGCTGACCCATTTGGAAGTCATTGGGGTCGTGGGCGGGTGTGACTTTCACGCAACCCGTACCGAATTCGGGGTCAACCAACTCATCGGCAATGATGGGAATTTCTCGCCGCATAATGGGCAGCATTAGCGTTTTACCGATTAAATCCTTGTAGCGTTCATCGGTAGGATTGACAGCAACTGCTGTATCTCCCAGCATCGTTTCCGGTCGAGTGGTTGCCACTTCCACAGAACCACTGCCATCTGTGAGGGGATAGCGGAAGTGCCATAAATGACCCTTGACTTCCTGGTTTTCCACCTCTAAATCTGACACCGCCGACTGGGTGGCAGGGCACCAGTTCACAAGGTACTTGCCTCGGTAAATCAGCCCCTCTTCATAAAGTCGGACAAAAGCTTCGAGTACAGCTTTTGATAAGCCTTCATCCATCGTGAACCGTTCCCGCGACCAATCGACCGACAAACCCAATCGTCGCAGTTGACCAACAATCGTACCCCCAGACTCTTCTTTCCATCGCCACGCGCGATCGAGATATTCCTCGCGGCTCAAGTCTTGGCGAGTTTTACCTTCTGCTTTCAGTTGCTTGTCGAGAATCGTAGATACTGCGATGCTGGCGTGGTCAGTTCCAGGTAGCCACAGGGTATTGCGCCCTTTCATCCGGTGGTAGCGGACAAGGGTATCGATTAGGGCGTGCTCAAAGGCATGGCCCATGTGCAAGCTACCTGTCACATTAGGTGGCGGAATCACGATGGAGTAGGGTTCGCCACCTTGATTGGGGTCAGCGTTGAACACTTGGTTGGTTTCCCAGGACTGCTGCCACTTGGCTTCGGTGGTCTTGGGTTCGTATTGGGTTTGCAAGGTGGGAATTGTTGCTGTCATGCAGGGAACACTCTAGGAAGACAAGCTCTACTAAATTTTGCCACACGGCTGGAGGGGGTTAGGCAGAAACAAACCCTACTTATTTGACTATTTCTCTATATCTACAATTGTAATACAAATGTAGTGCGGACGAATACCTGTTGGAGATTGCCAGGAAATGCTGTGGCGACTAAAGAAATATCC
>CBKWLJ010000012.1:0-43861 GCA_966675205.1 uncultured bacterium | reverse complement strand
CGTTGTCGTAGCGATCGCACCCATTAACCCTACCACCACTGCGATCGCTACCCAACGTTGCCGTCGTTGCCGCACCTCCAGTACTTGCCGACGACGGAGTTGGATTAGGGCATCATCTAAGAAATTGGGAGACAGATTCAGTTCCTGTAAAATCTGCTCAACTTGTTCTCGGTTCAGTTCATCGTCATGGCGTTGCGATAATCGCTCGACTTCAGTAATCACTTGTTCTAGTTCTGCTTGTGATAGTCGATTGTGCATACACCAACATCGCCTTTCAAGGATTTTACTGGATGTATTTTTAGCTTAGCCTCAGTGGATTCTAAAAAGAAAGCCTGAAAAATGTTAACTTTAACACACAATATTAAGCAATATTTTACAAAGAAAGAATTCCTGAATGATTGAGTAGGCAAAGACTTGCTCATTCATCTGTTCAATCTGATTTCTGGGGGAATTTACAGAGTTCATCATTATTTATCTCCCATTTACTGCGTTATTCAGGTATCTTAGTGCTATTCAAATTTGCCCCAATTTATCTCTCCAAGAGTCTTGTACTCTTGCGTTGCCTGTTTGTCTCCGACGATCCAAAGGTAAGAGGCTTAAATTAATTATGTCCAGATTAGTTGCTCGTTCTAAAACTTTCACCAGTCGGATTCCAGGGAGAGCCTATTTAATACTGGCTATCCTGATCTTTGCCTCGGCTAACTCAATTGTGCGCCAACTCACAGTACTTGGGGAACAAAACTTAATTAATGGTAGGAATCCCATTTCATTTTGCAATATCTTGTTTGTGGGAAATCTTTGCGCCTTGACTGCGCTGATTGTAATTTACGGGAAACAGTGGAATTTTCAATCCTTAAAACAGCTCTCTTGGTCGGATTGGCTCGGTTTGAGTGGAGTCGCAATTTTATCAGGCGCTCTTGCCCCTGCTTTAACTTTTATTGCTCTTGATCTGACGACGGTTAATAATGTGGTTTTAATTGGACGGTTAGAACCTCCCCTAATCTTAGCCTTATCGATCTTGTTGCTCAAAGACCGAGTAAATTTTTGGGTAATTGCTGGCGCGATTGTTTCATTTATTGGTGTTGTTTTAACCATCGTTCTTCAGTCCCCAGAGACAGAAATGATGGCGATGGGGAGATTTCAAATCGGACGCGGTGAACTGATGGCAGCAGGAGGAGCCGTCTGTTTAGCGTTTTCTACTATTATTAGTCGGGTGAAGTTACGTCAAATTCCCTTGGGAATTTTTAGTGTTTTTAGGATGGCTTTAGCCACTGTACTTTTCTTTGCTGTTGCCTTTAAGCTTTATGGCCCGGTTCATTTTCAAGATATTGTCTCACCATTTTTGTGGCAGTGGATGTTGGTTTATGGGGCAGTGATTATTGTTGGAGGTCAGTTATGTTGGTTTACAGGGTTAAAGACAACTGGCGCATCGGAAGTTTCCTTTGCGAGTTCATTTAGCCCGATCGCAGGAATTTTAGCCGCTTATTTGATATTGGGTGAAGCGCCAACGATGGCCCAATATATTGGGGGCTTTGTGATTATTTGTGGTATTGTTTTGAACCAAATCGGAGTCCTCAAAAAATCCACGGAAATCCCAGCCCTACCCCAAGAGAATTCTGCCAAAGAAATGGATATGGAAGTGGGCTTTAAGGGGATTTAATAATCATAATTGTTTAGCGGGATTGTTGCAGGGAAAGGGTTCTGTGCGATCGCCTTACTGCCTGTTGCCGTACTATCGATCGGCATTGAGGTGGTGTTGGGGGTAACACTGGGTTGATTGAAGTAGCTATAAGCGGTTTGAGAAATTTGGCGAATGAGTTCTTGGGCACTGGGGTCGTTAAAGGGTCGTTTCACCATCACAGAAATCAGGTAACGCTTACCCGTCGGCATATTGACCAAACCCACATCCGCTAGCATGGAGCCAATGTTACCCGTTTTATGAGCAATAACTGCTCCTGACCCTAGTCCTTTGGGCAGTAGAGAGTCAATCTGATTATTTTGCATGATATTCAACATGCGATCGCGCGAAGCCAGTGACACTAAATGCCCTTGATTGACAATCGAGATCAAATTCGCCAATTCGTGGGGACTGGTAACATTGGTTCCCTCCAAATCGGGCAGAGGATTGTTAAGTGCGGTTGCCGTTAAGCCCCAAGAACGAAATCGCTGATTGAGTGCGTCCATGCCTCCCAGCCGAGAGATGAGCATATTAGTGGCAGTATTATCACTAATGACAATCATCTTCGTCGCCAATTCTAGAACGGTGTACTTCGTTCCGAGTTGTTTGTACTGTAAATCGCCCGAGCCGGTAGCAACCATGTTCGATTCCAGCGTTAGGGTTTCATCTAAGCGAACTTTGCCTTCATCGACATCTTGAAATAAAGCCACCAAAATGGGCACTTTAATCGTGCTAGCAGCAGAAAAGGGAGAGTGGCTATTCACATCAACATAGGCACTCGTATCCAAGTCAACGATCAAGACTCCCGGTTGTAAATTAGGATTGTTGGCGATTACAGCTTGGAGCTGGGCTTTCAAGGGCATGATTTCCTGATTCAGCGCCATCGGTGTCACACGGCTGACAGGAGTAGGGCTTTCTTGAACTTGGCTGGCAGGAGTTTCCTTGACCTTTACTGACGCTTGCGTTGCCGGATCTAAGGCCGATAGTAGAGTCCCTACGATCGCACCAATCCCAATCCCTAAAATTAGCAAACGGACGATATAAAGCAGTGGACTCGCAGGACGTTTTCTGGCACGCCCTACTGCTCGAGGCGGTTGACTGGGAGTAGTTGGAGAGACTGCTTTTGGCTTCACTCGTCTTCCATTCGCTTTCCCCGATGGGGCAGAAGCCTGATTACTTTTCGCCACACTCCGGGCTGAGTTAGCTTCTAAACGACGATTTGAATGATTCGGTTTTGGGAAGGGTTGAACTTTCGCCGACTCCATTGGCTCACGTCTTTTCCCGCCACCGCCTGTTGCCAACCCTTGAGAGGTTGGGTTGTTGGTTCTAGATAAGGGGAGTTGGGAGGGGGTTGGCTTGGGCTGAACCTGCCACGGATTGACTGGCTGATTTGAAGTCGATGCCTTTTGTTCCCTGTCGTATCCCATCTCCTGAGTTCTAAATTCTTTGGTATTAGAGTTTTGCATGAATGTTGCCCTAGGAGCCATAGGGGAGGGGCGTCCAGGGGCGATGTTAGATTCAGAGGGCACAGGTTGCACAGAACGCCCTGGTAATGATGTTTTGTGCCTTGTCTGTCGTGAGTTCAGCGGTCTGGGAAGGGCATTGTTGGAGCGTATTGATGTGACTAAATTCGGGTAAGTGCCCCGTATAATCCGCCGCAAACTACGCTTAGGGGGTGGAGGGGGGATGTGCTTGATCTCCATCAGCGGCTGTTTTTGTGGATTTCGACGCAAGCGGCGACGTGGTTGAGTTCGCTGCTCTTGCTGTTCGACTTGAGAATTATCAGGATGACGCCCGTTACCCATAGACGCTGCCACTGCTCACACCTCCAACACCAATCATTCAGACATGCTCCCATTAAACACAACTTATCATTTTTGAGCTTGGGAACTGAGGACTAAGATCATGAAAAAGTGGTTTCATGCCTCATACTATATTCCTAACCCCCCAATTCCTAATCGGAGAATTTCAAATCTCCAATTTCTCTTACGACTCACTTGACCCTGAAGCATCAACAATTGACTGGGGCAGAGATTGTAGCGCCCATTCCATCTGACGCAGAATTCCTCTGAGCATAGCAACTTCCTCTGAAGTTGGCATAGCCCGATGAAACAACCGACGAAACTTTTCCATCCGAGCTGGAGCAGTATGAGGATAAAGATAACCAATTTTTAACAAAGCTGCTTCTAGATGTTCGTAGTATCCTTCTAAAAGTTCTAATGAGGCAGATTCTCCCGCATCAGGAATGGGGATTGCAGATGGGGGATCAATCAGCGGTTGTAATTGAGTCGTCTGGTACAGTTCGTAACAACAAATGGCAACTGCCTGAGCCAGGTTTAAGGAAGGATACTCAGGACTGGAAGGAATACAGACAAATCGTTGAGCGTAATTGAGTTCAACATTACTCAATCCTCGGTCTTCCGGGCCAAAAATTAAGGCGGAAGTTACTTCGGGTTCCAATAGCCAAGGCAGGGCTACCCCAGGCGATTCTAGAGAGGTGGGCAGGGTACGCACACGAGCGGTCGTTGCGATCGCTCTTTGACACCCCTTCAAAGCATCCGGTAATGTAGTGACCTGCTGAGCTTTTTCCAAAATATCTGCACCATGAACCGCCATTTGCCGTGCTTCGGTTCCCAACGGGTCACACTGAGGATTGACAAGCACCAATTGATGCAAGCCCATATTCTTCATCACCCGCGCCACCGCACCCACATTCAACGGTCCGGCTGGCTCTACTAAAATAATTCTGACTCTGTCTAACTTCCGAGCTGAGTCAGTTACGCAGTCAGGTTGATTTTCTGGCAACATTTAATGGTTATTTACAAAAGGATTAATAGTTTTTTACAATTAAGTTTGTAATTTTATCGCCAACTTAGCATGGCACGCCAGCGATCCAAATCTGACCTGCCTCGGAAAATCTGTCCAGTCTGCGGGCTTCCCTTCACTTGGCGCAAAAAATGGGCAGATTGCTGGGATGAGGTGAAGTACTGCTCTGAACGCTGTCGCCGACGTAAATCCCAAGCCAGTTAGATAGCTTAACGCCCTAGCTATCCAGCATTGAGTGAAAGCGGTTACCCACAACTTTCATGATGAAAATTCTTATTCCTTCTGCCCTAGAGCCACCTGCCTTGGAGCCTGACTTTCACAATAGGCTCCATGAGCAGCGCTCACAACTGGCAGAATGAAAATCCTGATTCCCCTGTCCCTGTCCCCTATTTTCACAACAGAGCGCTATCGGTTAGTTGTTGATGTACAATTCATCATTCACTCCTGTGCTATAGCTTGTCTCAAGCCAATTTTTTGTCCTCAAAGTAAAAATTCTCAAACCTATACAAGGAACACAGTCAATCAGATGCAACCTAAACTTATTATTCACGGTGGTGCAGGTAGTTCTCTTAAAGGTAAAGCGGGAGTGGATGTTATCCGCAAGTCGCTCTATACAATCATTGAGGAAGTTTATTCGTTGTTAGTAGCAGGTGCAAGTGCCCGTGAAGCAGTTGTACGAGGGTGCCAATTGTTAGAGGACGACCCCCGCTATAATGCCGGAACAGGTTCAGTGCTGCAATCCGATGGACAAATTCGGATGAGTGCCTCTCTGATGGAGGGAAAGATACAGCGCTTTAGTGGAGTGATTAATATCTTGCGAGTCCAAAATCCCATCGATTTGGCATTGTTCTTACAAGACTCCCCCGATCGCGTTCTATCAGATTTTGGCGCAGCAGAATTAACACGGGAACTCAACACACCCCCCTACAACCCGCTAACAGACAAACGGTTACAAGAGTGGATACAAGAACGACAAGGCAACTTTGAAAAAGAGATGGCCGAAGTTGTTGCAGAACAAGAACTGGTAGCAGATTCAGAAAAGGGACGTGGCACCATTGGAGTTGTGGCGTTGGATAGTCAGGGATGTTTGGCGGTAGGGACATCGACAGGGGGTAAAGGTTTTGAACGAATTGGCCGTGTGAGTGACTCGGCGATGCCTGCGGGCAACTATGCGACACGCCATGCAGCCGTAAGCTGTACAGGAATTGGGGAAGACATCATTGAGGAGTGTTTAGCACCACGAATTGTCATTCGTGTTAGCGATGGGTTATCCCTTACCGATGCAATGCAGCGTTCATTTCAAGAAGCGAAGGAACATCAGCGCGACTTTGGTGCGATCGCAATTGATGCCACCGGTGCGATCGCATGGGGTAAAACCAGCCAAGTCCTGCTGGCCGCTTATCACACCGGCGAAAAGGTGGGAGATACCCTGGAATGGGCCAACGATGACTTAATTGGCTTTGTTTAGAGATTGTACTTAACGATAGTCGTAAGGTGGGTAATGCCCACCCTACAGTTATCTTGCTTAAAAACTAACTAAAACTTAACTCTAAAAACTCCGCGTTCCTTTGCGAAAAACTCTGTGACCCTCTGCGTTAAAAAAACCTAACTTTATAATTACTTCACCCGTCCGCTTCTAATCATACTAAAAATCAACCACAAGCCGATTAAACTAGCAACCACAAACAGAATACCACTCACCCAAAGAAAAATTTGATTACCGACTGCTTGGGAAAAAATCATAGCAGCACCAATAAGGATAGCGGCTGTCACAATTCCAAATGTTAATCGATTCCCCACACCATCAATGCTGCGGCGAAAGGGTTCAAGTCCTCGCACTGCTACATTCCATTGCAATGTTTCAGAAGTGACTCGATCTAATAACATCTCCAATTGACGAGGAGCATCTAAGGATAGAGTTTTGATATCAAGCGCTGCTCTTAAAAGGTCTTGTAAAGGAGCATGACCGACTAAGCGTTGCCGGAATAAATCCGCCATCAAGGGTTTAATTTGCTCAATTAAATTAAAATCCGGGTTGAGTTGGCGTGTGACTCCTTCTAGATTGGCGAGAGTTTTGGCATACAAACCCATGTTGCTGGGAAGGTGAATTTGATGTTTGCGGGCAAGTTGCAACATTTGGTAAATGAAATGGCTAAAGTTAATTTCCGATAGATTTAGGTTGTAATAATGCCGTAGCAAGCGGTCAAACTCACTTTCCAAGTGAGCAATATTCACCTGTTGACTAGACTCTGCCAGTTGTAAAGTTAATTGGCTACATCGTTTACCATCTAAATTAGCGATCGCTAAAATCAGTTCGATCAAGATTTGTTGAGTACGGGGATCGAGGCGGCCCATCAAGCCAAAATCAATCAGAGCAATACGTCCTGAAGGGAGATAGAACAAATTGCCAGGGTGAGGGTCAGCATGAAAGATACCATCAATATAAAACTGTTGAAAATAAGCTCTAATCATTAAATCGGCAATGGCTCGACGTTCAGCTTTAGCATCACCACCGTATTTTGCCCCTTTAAAATCAGCCAGTAGCAGGGGAACTCCATTGAGCCACTCCATCACGAGTAACTTTTCACTGGTTAAGTCCCAGTGAATTTCTGGAAGAACAAGCTGTTGAGGATCGAACCAGTAACTTTTGGAGAGATTGCGCCGTAGTAAGTCAGTGGAACTTGCTTCTTGCGTAAAGTTGAGCTCAGCCCGTAACGCACTGGCAAATTCTTCAACTACAGCAATTAGATTGTAATACTGTCCCGTCTGAGTGCGGTTGACTAATCGTGCCAAGCCGCGCAGCAACCGAATATCCTGCTCTACAACTTTATCAATCCCTGGTCGTTGAATCTTGACGGCAACTTCACGCCCATCAAGCAGTGTAGCGCGATGAGTTTGAGCGATCGAGCCAGCAGCAACAGGCTGGTGATGAATGATAGAAAAGATTTGTTCTATTGGCTGTTGAAGCTGCTTGCGGATAACGACTTCTACTGCCTCCCAAGCAACTGGCGGGACTTCCGCTTGGAGGGAGGTTAAAGCTTCAATATAGCTTGGGGGTAATAAATCGGGTCGTGTACTGAGCAGTTGTCCGAGTTTAACGTAGACGGGGCCTAAATCCACCAAAATATTGCACAACACCTTAGGGGGTGGCAGTGAAGGTTCTTCTGCTTTCCCCCCTAAAAGAAGTCCTCGCATATAACCCCAACCATGCCGGAGAACTACATTAACAATTCTTCTTTGACGAGAGCTGGTTTGGGAAAGACCTGAAAACACACACGCCTCTACCTGAATATTAGATTTTATCGAGATACACGGGTGAAAGCTATCTTGTTCACTTCGGTGAACACCAGACAACTCCCAACCTTAACATTATGCTCATCAGGTTCGCATTTCACCTGTATTGAAAAAGAAAGCTGAAGCTATCCCTTGAGTTTTAGCAGGAAGAGAGTAGGAGACAGAGGTAGAGGTTCTTACAGTTCCCCAGGAATGCGAATAGCAGCACCTTGCTTGATATCAGAAGATGTATCTTCTGTTGCCATCCGTTCCTCCTCTGTATCCTGCTTGGCTTGCAAATCGTCTCTTGCGTGAGAATCGGATATTGCCTGCTCTCTCAACATATCGGCATCGGTTGAGGTATTGGTTGATGCTGCCACAGGTGTATCTGATGTATCAACATCTGCGGGTGTTTCTAAGTCGGTCGGTCTCGTGTCGGGAGATTTAGGGGTTTCCATAGATTCAGTGTAGAACACTCAACTTTCACAGGCTATCTAGGTGGCTAGAGTCTCTCTTCTACCCCTAGCTAGGATTTTTTGTTGTTAGCGCTAATGATTCATTCTGCGCTTACGCCCATATCCGAAATTAGAGTACAAAAAGCCGCATTCTAGAGCCAAATCATAGATTCCTCCAGTGGTCAGAAAGCAGATCCTCAGATATCCTGTTGTATAAAGTGTTTCCTTTTGATGCAAAAAGAGCCTAAAGGCATCCGTCTTTAGAGCTATTTTAACGTTCACTGCCTTGTAGTGAACTGCTTTAACATCAATCAAACCGGGCATAGCTAGACGGCTATCTTCGTTAGTCTTGCTATGCGATCGCATCTTTAACAAATTTTTACATCAGGCAATACGGCTCAGTTCAAGGGCACAAGGTAAAGGGTAAAGGAGGAGATACACATCCTTCGTTTCACTTGTCTAATACCAATTGGATGAGTTTGACATTTCTTTTCTGATAGCTGCCCTGTTCACAAGGGGGTTAGGGGTGTAGGGAATGTGAATTTGAAAAAGCCATTTGATACCAGGGGGGAATTGCCAATACATAATTCTTATCCGAGCTGTATTGTGACATTAGGTATCTCCACTCCAATTTTGATACTCAACCTAGCAAAATTGGACTAGAAATTAAAATTAAACCAACATCAATTTTGAAAAAATGGATGCTGCCACTTTGAAAAAAAATAAAATCAAGCCACCAACAGGTCTATTTACCTTAGTTGCCTTACTCCTCGTTTTTCTTATTCCCTTTACTATAGTTGTTTATCAATTAATATCCGAAATTAATGTAGGAATTCACTTTGCTCAAAAAGAAAGAATGGGAGTTGCCTATAACTCTGCCGTTAGAAGTCTTCTAGAAAATGTAATAGAACATCGCTCTCTCAGTTTGAATTTTTTAAGAGGCGATACAACGGGCAAAGACAGGATTCAATTTAATCAATCTCAAATCGAAGCTAATATCCAAACCATTGATGCCATTAACCATCAGTTAGGAGAGACCTTAAATACAACCGAGCAATGGAAAACCTTAAAACGTCAATGGCAGGCTATTAAAGATAAGGAAATAAATGAACGTGACCCAGAAATTTTTGAGGTCTATACTCAGTTAATTATCAATATTCTCTCATTGATGCGCCATGTGGGAGATACGTCCAATTTAATCACTGACCCCGTCATTGACAGCTATTACCTGATGGATACAGTGATTATTCAACTTCCTGTTGCCCTTGAAAGAACAGCTCAAGCCAGAGATTTAAAAGCAGAAGTATTAGCGGACAATCAAATCACTGAGGCAGAAAAAGCAAAATTCATCCTTTTATTCAACTCCATTCAGTCCCCCAATGATGCTATTGATCGAGGGCTAAATGTAGCCTTTAGAACTAATAAAAGCTTGATATCTAAGCTAAAACATAATGCTCAAGAAAGCTTTGCATCTACAACTAATTTCTTGAAAATCCTCAATCAACAAATTATAAACGAACAGAGCATCAACACTTTAGAGTCAAACTATTTGACTAGCGGAACAAAAGCTATTGATGATCAATTTAAGCTCTATGATCAAGTATCTCCTGCCCTGGATGAATTGTTACAAAGACGAATCAGCAGTTTGACGACAAAGAAATATTTCGTTGCAGCCTTTTCACTGTTTGTTTTGATCGCAATTCTTTATGTTTTTGGAGCATTTGTACGGAGTCTGAAGCAACGGAAGCAGGCAGAAAACGCGCTCCGCCAAGCGGAAGAGAAATATCGCACCATTTTTGAGAATGCTGTTGATGGGATTTTTCAAACAACACCTGACGGGCATTATATCAGTGCCAATCCTGCACTCGCTCGTATCTATGGGTACGAATCACCCGAAGAACTGATCATTAGTTTGACCGATATAGGCAAACAACTTTACGTTGACCCTAACCGCAGATCAGAATTCAGACGTTTAATTCAAAAGTACGACAAAGTATCGGATTTTGAGTCTCAAGCCTACCGCAAAGACGGCAAAAAAATCTGGATTTCAGAAAATGCTCGTGCTGTGCATGATATTACTGGCGACTTACTCTATTACGAAGGTGCGGTTCAAGATATTACTCGTCGCAAGCAGGCAGAGACAGCACTTTTAGACTCACAACAAAAGCTTACCTTTCACTTAGAGCATACGTCCCTAGCTGTGATTGAATGGAACCTGAATTTTGAAGTGGTGGAATGGAATCCGGCAGCAGAAGTCATTTTTGGCTATAGCAAAGACGAAGCGATGGGGCGTCATGCTGCTGGACTGATTATTCCTGAAAGTGCCAGAGAGCATGTGAATAAAGTGTGGCAAGACCTTCTTGCACAACAAGGAGGGACTCGCAGTACGAATGAAAACATCACTAAAGATGGCAGAACCATCACTGGCGATTGGTACAACACGGTATTGCTGGACGAAAACGGTAACGTAATTGGCGTCACCTCACTGATTAACGACATCACCGATCGCGAACGCGCCAAAGCAGAACTAGAACAGGCAAAAGAAGCGGCTGAAACCGCTAACCGTGCTAAGAGCCAATTTCTGGCCAACATGAGCCATGAACTGCGTACACCGCTAAACGCCATTATTGGCTACAGCGAGATGTTACAAGAGGAGGCCGAAGACTTAGGCCAAGATGATTTTATTCCCGACTTACAAAAGATTTACGGCGCAGGTAAGCATCTCTTGGGATTGATTAACGACATCCTCGATCTGTCGAAGATTGAAGCGGGTCGTATGGAACTGTATCTGGAAAGCTTTGATGTTACATCAATGGTACAGGATGTAGTGACAACTATCCAACCGTTAGTGGAGAAGAATGTTAATACTCTCCATGTGGAGTGCGATCGCAATCTGGGCTTGATGTATGCTGACTTAACCAAAGTGCGTCAGAGTCTGTTCAATCTGCTGAGTAATGCCAGCAAGTTTACCCAACAGGGGGTGATTACCCTTACGGTGAGTAGAGGAACACAGGAGTACAGTTTATTGACTTCTCCACAGAAGTCAGCATCCCATCCTCCCATCACATCTGCTCTCAATACTCAAGACTGCATCGTTTTCACTGTCACCGATACAGGCATTGGGATGACTCCCGAACAGATGTCGAAGCTATTTGAAGCATTTTCCCAAGCGGATGCATCAACTACACGTCAGTATGGTGGGACTGGGTTAGGGTTGGCAATTACGAAGAAACTGTGCCAGATGATGGGGGGAGATATTACCGTCGAAAGTGAGTTAGGGAAAGGCTCAACTTTTACTATCCAAATTCCGGCACGAGTTATCGACCCAAAAGCTCAGCCAGCAACCAGTTTGGTGTTACAGTCCAAGTCAGCGCCAGTTGGGGCAAAGACCATACTGGTGATTGATGATGACCCCACTGTGCATGACCTTTTGCAGCGCTTTCTATCGAGGGAAGGATTTCGGGTCGAAAGTGCGGTGAGTGGTGAAGAGGGACTGCGTCTTGCGAGGGAATTGCAACCGGATGCCATTACCTTGGATGTGATGATGCCGAGTCTGGATGGCTGGGCTGTGTTATCACAATTAAAAGCGGATGCAGAATTAGCAGATATTCCGGTCATCATGCTGACGATGGTGGATAGCAGGAATATCGGTTATGCGTTAGGTGCATCAGACTACTTAACAAAACCGATTGATCGGGCTCGCTTAAGCGCTATTCTCAAAAAATATAAATGCGATCGCTCCCCCTGCTCAATCCTCCTGGTTGAGGACGATGCTCCAATTCGCGAGATGATGCGCCGAACTTTGGAAAAAGAGGGGTGGACTGTTACAGAGGCAGAAAATGGGTGTATTGCCTTAGAGCAGATAAAGGACAATCGACCGGAGCTAATTTTGCTCGACTTAATGATGCCCCAAATGGATGGATTTACATTTGTCCATGAGTTGCAGAAAAACGAATCATGGCGTTCTATTCCTATCGTCGTGCTTACGGCTAAAGATCTCACGACCGAAGACCGCCTACAACTGAATGGCTACGTGGAAAATATTCTGCAAAAAGGGGCGTACAGTTATGAGGAACTACTCCATCTAGTTCGGGATTTAGTGACAAATTCGGTTAGTCACAACCCTGAGCAAAATAGAGCTTGTGCGACTACCTAGCAAATAAGGCGATTGGAGGAAGATGAATGCCGAAAATCCTGTTGGTCGAAGATAACGAAATGAACTCAGATATGCTATCTCGACGTTTGCAGCGAAAAGGACACCAAGTGATTCTTGCGGTTGATGGCGCACAGGGAGTTGAACTTGCTCAATCTCAAAATCCCGACTTGATTTTAATGGATATGAGTTTGCCTGTTATGGATGGGTGGGAAGCCACACAGAAGCTCAAAGCAACGCCGGAAACGCATTCTATTCCGATTATCGCCCTAACCGCTCATGCCATGGCAGGCGATCGCGAAAAGTGCTTGGAAGTGGGATGTGACGACTACGACACTAAGCCCGTAGATTTTTCGCGGTTACTCGGTAAGATTCAGGCGCTATTAGAAAAAAAAGTGACCTCATGAAACCTGAACAAGGCCGTGTGTTGGTCGTTGATGACAATGAAGTGAACCGCGACCTCCTTGCTCGTCGGGTGCGGCGACAGGGGCACACGGTTACTCTAGCAGGAGATGGAGTCGAAGCACTGGAGTTGATCCAATCGCAGCCGTTTGATCTAGTGCTGCTCGACATTATGATGCCAAGGATGAATGGCTATCAAGTGCTAGAACATCTCAAAAGCGACCCAAATCTGCGCCACATTCCAGTCATTGTGATTTCAGCAGTTGATGATATTAATAGTGTGGTCGAGTGCATTGAACTGGGTGCTGAGGACTATCTCCCGAAACCGTTTAATGCAGTATTACTCACAGCCCGCATCAGCAACTGTTTAGAGAAGAAACGATTACGTGACCAAGAACGGTTTTATTTAGAGCAATTACAAGTAGAAAAAGAACGTTCTGAGCGCCTGCTTCTCAACATCTTACCCATGCCCATTGCTGAGCAGTTAAAGCAGGGGAACCATACCATTGCCGATAACTTCGCTGAAGTCACAGTGCTATTTGCTGATATCGTTGACTTTACCAAACTATCGGCTAATCGCCCTCCAAAAGAAATTGTCAGCCTGCTCAATCAGATCTTCTCAGCGTTTGATCGGCTGGCTCAACAGCATGGAGTCGAGAAAATTAAGACCATTGGCGACGCCTATATGGCAGTAGGGGGTTTGCCGACCCCACGAGAAGACCATGCCGAAGCGATCGCGCAAATGGCTATTGATATGCTAGAGGAAATTGCCCGATTCACTTCACAGATCGGTGAATCCTTGAATATGCGAATTGGGATTAATACCGGGCCCGTAGTCGCCGGAGTCATCGGGACTAACAAGTTTATCTATGACTTGTGGGGCGACACAGTAAACACTGCCAGCCGTATGGAATCACAGGGCATTCCCGGTTACATTCAAGTTACGACTGAAACTTATCAGCGATTGCAAGATAAGTATTTTTTTGAGGAGCGAGGTGTTATCCCGGTTAAAGGCAAGGGAGAAGTAACAACTTACATCCTCAAAGGTAGAAAGTTTGTTAACAGTCTTTCTGGAAAATAGGGAGTTAGGAGTCAGTATTCAGGAGCCAGAAGAGGCTATTTTCATGCTGCGAGTTTTGAGCGCACCTCATGGTATCTAGCTTGAAAATAGGGGTCAAGGGTCAGGAGTCAGAATTCAGGAGAGGGAATTTTTCATTTTTTCGTTGTGAGCGATAGCACATGGCGGCTGTCTTGAAAATAGGGAACAGGGAACGGGGAATAGGGGAAGAAGGACAGGACTTACGCATGGATACCATATATAGTAGGGGCGATTCATGAATCGCCCCTACGAATGGCGGTTTAACAGTAAATTTGCGTAAGTCCTGAAGGATTTTCATTCTGCGAGTTGTGAACTCGCGTTCATGGTGCCTAACTTGAATGTACACAGTTGACTACTCCTTCTGTTTCTGTTCTCCCCCAGCTCCCTGTACTCTGTTCCTCGACTCGCGAATTGCTCCGGCGCGGCAATCACGTAGCCAAGTTTTAACAGCCTGCCCTACAACACCTTCGCTGCTTTCCTCTGGTGGGGTCGGGGGGCGTCCAGCCGTAGAAGGACCAATCCGAGAAAACATCATTGCTAAACGCCAACCATCTGTTGTTTGAGTTAGAAATAACCAGTGGTATAGCTGTCTGTATGATGGCTTTCCATCTCGATACTGCCGCTCTAAGGTTGTAAAGAAAACTTGCTTCGGGGGTTCTAGGTCGGTAGTTGGGGTAGAAGTGCTATATTGACCGGGACCAAGGGTCAGGGGTTCAAACTCAGGGCGTCCTGCTAAAACAAAGTAAATCGGATTCTCTGAGGTATTGGTTGGGCGTCGCGATCGTCGCATCACACGAGTGGCATAGCCTGGTAAATCCCTGAGCAACAAGGGAATTAACGTTTCTACGTCAGATGGACAATTAATGGATTTAGCTAGAAGGGTTGTTGAAGGTTGAAGGTTGGAAGGTTGAAGGTTAAAAGAAGGCGGGCTTAAACTCTCATACCTAGTTGCATTTAAAGGAATTACTCTCCCTAGCTCCCCAGCTCCCCAGCTCCTCTGCTCTTCTACTTTCGCAAGTACTACAATAGAACGCAACTGAGTATCAGCTTGGGCTTTGCCTTGGGGCGCTAACGACCTTTCCACGCTTAAACTTTCAGCGTTTAGCCCCGCAGCGCCTTGTAGCCCTAACCAGAAGGCAAACAGAAACCCTTGACCAACGTGGAATTTATACACCGATTGCCGCTAACTCCTCACAAATTCGCTGCCAAGCGGCAACGGGGTCGGGAGCGGTGGTGATGGGGCGTCCGATGACGAGATAATCAGCACCTGCCTTAATAGCCTCAGATGGAGTCATGGAGCGTTTTTGATCGCCAGCTTGTGCCCAACTGGGTCGAACTCCCGGACAAACTAGAAGAAAATCATCTCCACAGACTTGGCGCAGTTGCGACACTTCTTGAGGAGAGCAAACTGCTCCATTCAATCCTGTATCTTGAGCGAGGAGCGCCATTTGTAGGGCGTATTCTGGTAGTTCGAGGGGAATTTTCAGGTCAAAGGCTAAATCGCGTGATGTCAGGCTAGTCAGCACTGTCACACCAATTAACTGCGGAGATGGACAACCTGCCTGTTGTGACCCTTCTAGGGCGGCTTGTTTAGCTGCTTTCAGGGCACTGCGACCTGCTGTGGCATGGACAGTGATTAAATCCACGCCATAGGCGGCAGCTTGACGGGTTGCCCCAGCCATTGTGTTGGGGATGTCGTGGAACTTGAGGTCGAGAAATATTCGCTTTTGCCTGTGTTTTAGGGTGCGAATCAACTCTGGTCCAGTGCTAACAAAGAGTTCTAGACCTACTTTCCAGAACGTTACTTGAGGTAACTGATCCACAAGTGCGATCGCGTCTTGTTGCGTAGGCACATCTAAGGGAACGATAATCCGGTCTTCTATAGCCATCCTTTAGGGTTGAAGGTTGAAGGTTGGAAGGTTGGAAGGTTGGAAGGTTGAAGGTTGAAGGTTGGAAAGTTGAAAGGTTGAAGAGCATTACCTGCTAACCTGCAACCTGCTAACTTGCCAACTTGTAACTCTATTTATCCCTAACATGCAACCTGCTAACCTACCAACCTGCTAACCTCATTTATCGTACCAACCGGACAAATTTCTTTTTGCCCACTTGTAAAACTCTACCGTTTAACGAATCTGGAGACTCAAAGGTATGGTCAACATCAGAAATGCGATCGCCATCTAGCTTCACGCCTCCTCCTTCAATCTGTCGTCGCCCTTCCCCGCTACTTTTACACAAACCACTGGCACTGAGAATGTAAAACAACTTAGCCGGAAACTCTATATTAGCAACGGAAAATTCCGGTACAGCATCACCTGTAGCTGTGGCGTCTCCTTGAGTTAGATTAATTGCCGCTTGTTGGGCTTCTTTTGCTGCTGCTTCGCCATGATATTGGGTAACAACGTTTAAGGCGAGCCGTTTTTGTCGTTCTCTTGGATTATCTGGCAATTCATTAAGTGCTACATTTGTCAAGAGTTCAAAATACTGCTCAATCAGGCGATCGGGAACCTTTTCCAGCTTGGAGTACATAGAGAGAGCATCTTCCCTTAACCCGACATAATTACCCAAGGATTTCGACATTTTTTGCACTCCATCCGTCCCGATTAAGATCGGCGTTAGTAAGCCAAACTGAGGCCTCTGACCGAAATGTCGCTGTAAGTCTCGTCCTACGGCAATATTAAACTTTTGGTCGGTTCCTCCCAACTCCACATCAGCCTGCACTGCTACTGAATCATACCCTTGCATCAACGGGTAGAGAAATTCGTGAATGTAAATCGGGTTCTCTTGCTCGTAGCGTTCAGCAAAGCCCTCCTTTGCCAGCATCTGCCCTACCGTCATTGTTGCCAACAATTCAAGAATTTTTGCTAAGCCCAGTGGCTCTAGCCATTCTGAGTTGTAACGAATTTCGAGGCGTCCTGGTGTATCAAAATCCAAAATAGGACGAACCTGCTCCAAGTAGGTTTGAGCATTATGTTTTACATCCTCAGCAGATAACTGCTTACGCACCTCGGATTTGCCCGTTGGATCGCCAATCCTAGCGGTAAAATCCCCAATGATTAGAACGGCGGTATGACCAGCATCCTGAAATGCTCGTAGCTTCCGAACCGGGATACTATGACCTAGATGGATGTCTGCCCCTGTTGGGTCGATTCCCAACTTCACCCTTAAGGGACGGTCGGTTTGCTTCAACCGTTGAGCTAAGTTTTCGCTAGGATCTGGAGAATCGGGTTGATGGGGAAAAATTTCACTGATACCTCGATAGAGCCAAGTTAGCTCATTAGAGATGGAGATTGGAGAATTTGACATTCGTCTTGGACATCTTTAAGGATTGAATAGCGGGATATGGCAGGTTGTTGAAATCTATATTTTTGTTATACAAAAACAAGGCAGCTAGATTAAAATATCTCGCCAACCCTGCCAAAGATCCACGAGTCGAGCAGTTAACCATTATCCCAGGATGCACCTATTATTAGTGATAAAGCGATGCTTAGATTTAGCCAATGCCACACGCTAGTTATGCTAGTTCAAAAGCTGCACAAGCAGCAGGGGTTACCAGAACCCTTTTCTGCGAGAGTAACAAGAGCAGCAGAAATTGTTAGTGTTACTGACGCTTCTGATGTTTTGAGGGACTTAACCCAAAGATTGTGATCACACTTATAGGGCTTTACCACTTGAGTATCAACGTGTAAGTTGGCAATGCGTTAATGTTTTTTTTGAAACTGCACTGATCTGTAATCCTGCTGTTGCTATAAATTTCTGTAATCATCTATAGAAAGTATTGATACCAAGTTGCTTGCGCTTGTGCGTTCAGTTTTTTTGAGTGAGGAAGTGAAATCGCCGTGTCATCTAGCACTGTTCAACAAAAACAAGATACCAGAAGCGGCTCATCATCCGCTTTCCACTTTGTACAAGGAGTCGCTCAGGTAGCAGGTGGAACCATCCTCGGCATCACCATGCTAACTAGCTCAGTCGTGGCTGGTGGGTTAGTGGGCTTGGCGACTAGCTTTCGCAATCTTCCAGATGTCAGAGTTTTAAGAGGCTATGTACCTTCGGAAACCACTTATATCTATGACATTAAGGGGAAAGAACTGGCTAGCCTCCACGGTGAAGCCAATCGTGAAGTGGTCAAATTAAACCAAATCAGCCCTATCCTCAAGCGAGCCGTACTCGCGATGGAAGATAGCCACTTCTACATGCACCATGGCATTAATCCCAATAGTGTGGGTCGTGCCTTATTAATGAACTGGGAAAGAAACCGTGTGGTTGAAGGCGGCTCAACCTTAACCATGCAGTTGGTGAAAAACTTATTTCTCAAGCCAGAACGAAAGTTTAGCCGCAAAGTCGCTGAGGCAGTGATGGCTATCCGTCTTGAGCAAATCTTTACAAAAGACCAGATTTTGGAAATGTACCTCAATCAAATTTATTGGGGTCACAACAATTATGGTATCCAAACAGCCGCTGAAAGCTACTTTTCTAAATCAGCCGATCAACTCAACTTGGCGGAGTCGGCTATGCTGGCAGGCTTGATTCAATCTCCGGAAGAATACAGTCCTTTTGTCAACCTCAAGGTGGCAAAAGAGCGACAATCTATTGTGTTAGACCGGATGCAATTGTTGGGATGGATTACACCAGCCGAAGCTGAAGCCGCTCGTTCTGCCAAGCTAAACATCGGTAAGCTTACTTCTTGGCAAACCAGTAAACTTCCTTTCATCACAGAAGCCGTTGTTGCTGAGTTGAATGAGCGATTTGGTCGGGATGCTGTGCTTAAAGGCGGGATGCGCGTCCAGACGACGATTGATACCGAATTTCAGAAAATGGCGGAAGCGACTGTGGCTCGTTCCCACGCTAATGTACGCTACCGTGGTCTTTATGCTGATCAAGTGGCACTCGCTGCCGTCGATCCCCGAACGCATTTTGTTAAAGCCCTCGTGGGCGGAGTCAGCTACAAAAAGAGTCAATTCAACCGTGCAATTCAATCGAGACGTCAACCTGGCTCTGCCTTTAAGCCGTTTGTTTACTACACAGCGTTTGCCACAGGCAAGTACTCCCCCTATTCCACCGTTATGGATACCCCAGTTCGCTATCGGGATGGTAGCGGTTGGTATTCTCCCCGAAACTACGGTGGAGGCTATTCTGGAGCGGTAACAGTTCGTACTGCCTTGGTTCAGTCCCTTAATATTCCAGCGGTTAAACTTGGGCGAGCTGTGGGGCTGGATAAAGTTATTGAAACGTGCCGCACTTTAGGGATTAAGAGCCCCATGGAACCAGTAACTTCCTTGCCCTTGGGAGCAATTGGTGTGACACCTCTAGAAATGGCGGGTTCTTATGCGACTTTTGCCAGTAATGGTTGGCATTCTGATACAACAATTATTGTCCGAGTGACTGACACGACAGGTAATGTTTTGCTCGACAATACGCCTAGACCAAAACTAATCCTCGATCCCTGGGCGACTGCTTCCCTCACCAGTGTATTGCAAGGGGTAATTAATGGAGGTACCGGAAAATCGGCCCAAATCGGGCGTCCAGCAGCGGGTAAAACAGGAACAACTTCATCGGAGCGAGATGTTTGGTTTGTGGGATATACACCTCAGTTATCTACAGCTGTTTGGATTGGTAATGATAACAATAGACCTTTAGGGGGTGGCGCGACCGGTGGTGGATTTGCTGCACCAATTTGGCGAAACTTTATGCTACAAGCCCTGAAGAATGAGCCAGTGCGATATTTCCCAGCGCCCTCTAAGTTTAATCGACCCTAAAGTGCTTTAGGACATTAACACTTAGCTGTCAGCTATTTGATGTAATCGCCATCCAAGATTACATCTACTTAATAATAGGGTGAGTAAAGGATAAAAAGCTGATAGCTAGGCTCTGTTCCCCGTAAAAAAAACTATTACCCTAACAACACCTACAAATTCAAGCTCTGTTGGGCGTACACCTTATATTCTTGACACTGCGTTAAAGTAGACCCATCGAAGGAGAGCGTCCTAACGTGGCTTTTCTATTTCTGCTTTCATGCGTTCCAATGTCATGTTCATTTGATCGAACATTTGCTGCGGTGTAACGCCAAACTGATTGAGTTGGGTTTGGAGTTGTTGTACGGTCATTTGAGCCATAAAATCATCGGACAACTCAAAGCGCTTCATAAAAATACGGTAGCGCTCCATGAGTGATTCCATCTGGTCGATAAAAATTTTTTTCCCTTCGCGGTCAAATTTGCCATAGCTGCCTCCCAATTGAATTAGGGATTGATAATCTTCAAACAGCTGCTTAGCTTCTTGTTGAACGATTTCTGAATCAAAAAAACCCATTGCTCTTATCTATATAACCGACGAGTGGGTTGCATAACTCCTTGTAGTCACATTCTAGTCCAGCGCTTGACTTCCGCAAAATTCGGATTACCGTATTCTCGCATGAGCGCTTTCCTCACTCCCGCCAATCCTAACCGCCCCAAAATTAGTAGACTTGAAGAGCGGCAAACAGAGAGCTACATCCTTATCTTCTGCAACTCTCCACATTTTTTAATCTAAGCTATATTCGGGTCAAAGCCAGTATGTTGAGTAAGCCGAAAAATCGAAAAGTCGCTGCCATCCTCGCTTTTAGCGGCATAATAATACCTGTTACTGGATTTCACAAGTTTTATCTCGGTCAGCCTTTGTGGGGCATCCTGTATTTACTGCTTTGGTGGACACCTATTCCTCGAATTGCCAGTGCGATTGAAGGAGTGTGGTATTTGCTACAAGAGCAGACCGAGTTTGACCGTAATTTTAATTTTGGTATCAATTCGGCTAGCTTGTCGGCATCGACCCAAGCGGCTGAAGTTGACCCCGCTCAAGTCGGAGCGATCGCAGATGCATTAAGACAGCTCGATCGCTTGCGCCAAGATGGACTGATGTCCGAGTATGAATTTGAGCAAAAACGCCGCCAATTACTTGACCGCATCGCCTAATACTTATGGCAATGTTTAACTGGCTCCCCCCTACATCCTCAAATAACCCGGATTGGTACAGGATTCGGACAAAACTTCAAAGTGACCCCTACTACCGACTGCAATCCGCCGAAGAAATTGCGATCGCAATAGAACTTGGCATCAAAATCGATGTGAATCAAGCGAGTGTCGATGATTGGTTACGACTACCAGGTATTTCCATTCATCAAGCGCGATCGCTGGTTGAACTCAGTGGGATGGGCGTTCAGTTTTACTGTATAGAAGACCTTGCCGCTGCACTCAGCGTACCAGCCCAACGCCTCAAGCCCTTGCAACCCATTTTAAATTTTTGTTACTACGATGCTGAGAGTCTCGCCACTCCTGTGCAAATTAACCCGAATACAGCATCAGTAGAGCAATTAACCAAAATTCCGGGAGTTGATTTATTTCTAGCAAGAGCGATCGTTCAACATCGAACTGAGGGAGGTAATTATCGCAATCTTGCCGATTTTCAGCGACGGCTTTCACTCAATCCTCAATTAATTTCTGACCTTATGTATTATTTAAGGTTTTGAAGAGCGATCACTCCTGATAAATCTCCTAAAACTAGAATAGGGAAAAGAGAGCAACACTGCATAAGACACTCTCGATAAGTACCCGAAAGCTTGCTTGGGGACAATACCCCCTAAGCAACCAGAGATTGGCAAGTTCATTTACAGGCTGCGTCTGATTAGGCAAATGGTGAACTTATGTTCCCTTTAACTTCGAGAAAATACTAATCAATCTTGAACGCAGTCAAATGAGCAAGGGGTTACAACAGAATAATCAAAGAGCAAAAAGATTCTTGTTATCACTCCAGCGAACGGCTGCAACTGTTGGTAGGCTAACCTTAACAGGAGCAGTATCTTTTGGTATTGGGGTTTTATCGATGGTTGAACGCCACAATACCTATTGGAATACAACTATTTTTAGGGTACAGACAGTTGATTTCAACATTTTGTCTCATACCTTACCGACGAAGCTGTCTTATAGCATCATTCAAAATCAGCCAGAAGAGCTACAGCGCACCCTAGATAGCAACTATAGTCTGTTTGGATTAGTAGTGACTGATGAAAGTGGAAAAAATATTATTGCTTATTCTGGAAAAGGTTCTATACGCGAACCTTCTTGGATTTCAGCGCTAGAACCTGAGCGACTTCAAAACTATCCGTATGATGTCTTACTTGACCCTCCTCCAGTATTAACTCAGTGGAATTATAATAGCCCCCACGCTACAGAACGCAGCGCTATTAATTCAATTTCTTGGGGTCGCCTCATCGGGAGAGTCTATTACATCAGAGGAGTACCACCAACATTTGCCGATGATTTTCGCAAATGGCTCAGTAATCCATTCACTGGAAGTAGTCGATTTCAACTCTATAACCTAACTATGTTAGCCTGCTTGGGCGGAGGTCTTGCTTTCTTTTATTTTTGGGAACATCTTCTCTACAAGCGACGCATCCAATTACGAGAAGCTAAAAACAGAGAAAGATTTTTGGTTGCACAAAACCAGACAGTAACCCTTCAGTTGAATGAGCGAATTAGCCAGATTGAGCGGCTTCAACAACTACTAGAACAAGAGCGATTCGATGCTAAAAGCTATGTTGAAGAAATACATCACCGCAATCAGCAACTACAGCAGAAAATTTTTCAACTTCAGGGGACTATAAGCTCGCTCCCAACAGTGGCAGTTTTACAAACAAAAGAAGTTGAGTTGAAGCAAGCAAATAAAGAAGCTGAATTGGCTAAACAAAGTCAGGAGAATTTGAAGACGGAAATTCAGCAGTTAAACCGGATATTACAAGATTACCAAGATAAATTTCGTGACGCCCAAGAGCAAAAAGCAGAGCAAGACCAACTACAACGTAAAATTATAGAAACTGAAGAGGCTTGTTTACAAGCTGAATTAGAGCTAGAGAAGTATGCTGTTAGTGAACAAAATCTGCAAGAAACAATAGCAGATTTAAAACTCCAAATTATCTCCCAGCAAGACCTCGAAGGAAACTATGTTAAACAATTGGAGCTTCTCCAGTCTTCTCTCACCGAGTCTCAACAACGCGAGAATAAATTTAAGGAAAAGATTGAACGAACAGAGCAACAGCTTGAATTTCTCTCGGTGGAATTAGATCTCCTGAAAGAAGAGATGCCCAGAGACACCCTAAATGGTTTTGAGAAATCTGTTTTGGAATATTTAAAGCTTAAGTTTAAAAACCAAAAGATTTTTACTAATTATGATACGTCTTTTGGTCAAAAAAATTCAAAGATTGCTGATTTCATTATAGTTTTTCAAAGTTGTATTATTGTCATTGAAGCTAAGGGACATCAAGGAAATATTGAGGCTATTGGCGATATTCGTAATACTGAATGGATTTGTAATAATGGAAAGCAAAAACACATAATTAATAGTTGTTGGGGGCGCAATCCTTATTATCAGGTTAAAACCTATATAGATAGCCTTTCATCTAAAATTAACTACTTGAAAACCAACCCTAAAAATAAAATTTTCATCTATGGAATAATTGTATTCCCTTCAGAGGCTCAAATTTCTCAGGAGATTTCATCAAATATAGGAAAATATTATCAAGTTACCACCTTGCTAAATTTAGAAGAGGTCATTCAATCAATTGAAAATAAAGCTAGAGCTAAAAATAGGAGTGGAATCTCTGACCATCAAGTTGTTGAACTTCTGGAAGATCGGGTTGATAATCATTCATTTCATCGCAATGTTGCTTGAAATAATTAGCAAGGAAAGCTACTGATAAATTAGGCGAAAAATGGCTATAACAACTATCACATTACGCAATGTAATCTGTCTGATGCGACAAACTTAACCACCAACATCCTTCGGAAAGTGTCGCTCTCGTACTTCACGGCTATAGTCCTGAACTGCTTGTGTGATAACCTGCCGCAAATTTACATAAGACTTGGCAAAAGGGGGTTTTCGTTCTGAAAGCCCTAGTACATCTGATGTAACCAGGACTTGCCCATCGCAATGGGGGCCTGCACCAATTCCAATCGTAGGAATAGGAAGTTTTTGCGTAATCCGCAGTGCCAAATCATCGGGGATGTGTTCAAGAACGATCGCAAATGCACCCGCTTCATAAAGTGCGATCGCTTCTTGTAAAATTCGCTCACCCTCATCTGCGGTTTTCCCCTGCTGTCTATAACCCAGTTGATGCACAGATTGGGGGGTTAAACCGACATGACCCATTACTGGAATGCCAACGGAGGTTAACTGAGCCACCGTTTCAGCGGCTTTAGGATATCCACCTTCCAACTTTACTGCCTGTGCTCCAGTTTCCTTCAAAACTCGACCTGCCGAATGAATGGCTTGAGTGTAACTTTCTTGATAGCTCAAAAACGGCAAGTCGCAAACGACTAATGCCCGTTTAACCCCTCGACACACCGCTTTGGCATGGTGCAGCATTTCCTCCAGTGTCACTGGCAGCGTTGTTGGGTACCCCAAAGTGACCATCGCCAGAGAATCTCCGACCAAGATGACATCAACGCCAGCAGTATCTAATAACTGGGAAATGGCATAATCCCAAGCCGTCAGCACGACAATTGGACGCCCTTGTTGCTTCCATTGGATTAATTGCTGAGTTGTGACTGCCATTGGTTTGAAGGTTGAAGGTTTTAAAGTTTGAAGGTTGAAGGTTGGCGAGCGCAGTGGGGCGTAGCCCTGGTTAGGAATTCTCTTTATGAGTGTTGGGCGCTACCCCGCATGGCGTCTAATGCGATGAAGTGAGAGATAGTCATTCCTCAGGATTATCACGAGTGAAGGCTAAATGCGATCGCACTTGACCGGTTGTTTGACTGACCCAAGCTAACCCTTCCGTTGTTCCGACCCACAGCTTGTTACCTGTGTCGGGAGACAGGGTAAGAACACGGCTGGAGGGAAGGTCGGGTACCTCACCTAATACAGCACCACTATCGGGTTTTAATTTCAACACGCCGTTATCCGTCCCTACCCAAACGCTGCCATCTCGAGCGAAGCGCACGGAAGTCACATTGCGTCCTCGCAGAGGAGTGACCGAACGCAGGACTTGCCTCGTGTCTAGGTCAATGACGAGTAAACTGTTGGGAGTTCCAGCCCAAAGTTGACCATCAGGAGCTAAGGCTAGGGCTTGTACAGTGGTTCCGGGTAAGTCACTGATGCGGGCGGTGACGAAGGCACTAGCAGTATCTACACGCACAAGTCCATTTAGGGTTCCTACCCAAAGCTGACCATCTTGGTCGAGGGTGAGGGCGTTAGCGCTAACACCTGGCAGTTCTTGCAACGTTGTCATTAATAATCCCTGGTCAGGGCTGATTAGGGAAAGGCCTTGATCGCTACCGACCCAAAGATAACCTCGGCGGTCAATTAACATCGACAAGACCCGGTTCGAGGGTAACGTAAAATTCTGTGCCGTTACTTCATTACTACGAGGGTCTACGCGCAGTAATCCTTCGTAAGTTCCCACCCAAATTCGTCCTACTTTATCTTGGGCTAAAGCCCCAATGGTGTAATTGGGAAGATTAATCCGAGCCAACACTCGTCCGGTATTGGGATTAATTCGGGCTAATCCCGTCCAAGAACCTACCCACAGGTCTCCCGTAAAGTCTGGCTGCAAGGCACTGACCCGAAAATCAGTAGGTAGGGGTTGAGCTTCTTGGCGTAAGCGTTCAGGGGGTAATGGCTCATTGAGTGGCGGGGGTGGGTCTTGCCTATAAGGAAGATTGGTCACGCCTGTGTTGCTGTTACTCTGTGATAGAAACGAACGAGTATCAGTTTGCTCCGGTGCTTGAGCCGTTACGCTTGACAGGGGCAAGTTCAAACCCAGTAGCGCGGCACTGATAACAAAACCACTACGAATACTAAAAAGCGCCATCACCTTTCTCCTTGCATTCCCCTAGAATAAGCTTTTGCGTTTTGCGATCGCTCCTTGTGGGGGTGCGCTTTGCTCAACTCCCCTTTTTGGGCGGTGCTCAAAGCAATTCCCCTCTGCTTCGCCCTGCTTTCTATCTTAGTGATGTACTCCCCTGCTTCCCTGCTCTCCTACTCCTGAAGGAAGCTTCTTGACCTTCCTCTGTTGATACTGTCTTTAGCTCTAAACGGTATATTTCTTGGTTGTCTGTAACGAAACTTAACAAATTTCTACAATTTTTCTAAACATAACAAAAATTTATAAATTACTACAGAAGATTTGAATTATAACTTATTGGATTCTTGGTATAGTTACAAAACAATAAAGAAATTAAGTATTGCCGATGCAGCTATGCTAGCTCCAAAAAAATTGTCTTGATTGAGTCAATTTTGTGGTCAAATAGCAGAAGCTAGGTATTCCCTCAAAATTAAACAGTGGGGAGTTCGGGTGTGGTGTTGCACCCATCAAAAGGCTTATTAACAAGACTTTTGAAAGGATTCTTGTTCCGAAAATCAGGGCAAAATCTACAACTCAGACCAGTCCGTTTCACCTGTTGCAACATTCAGTCATTCCTAAGGAAGGAAAACATGTCTTACTCACAAACCAGGACTCAGTCCAAAGCTGGGTATGATGCCGGGGTAAAAGATTATAAATTAACTTATTACACACCGGATTACACTCCTAAAGATACCGATATCCTGGCAGCTTTTCGTGTGACGCCACAGCCTGGTGTTCCTCCAGAAGAAGCAGGTGCTGCTGTTGCCGCAGAATCTTCCACTGGTACCTGGACGACTGTGTGGACAGACTTGCTGACTGACCTCGATCGCTATAAAGGTCGTTGCTATGATATCGAACCCGTACCTGGCGAAGATAACCAGTACATCTGCTTCATCGCTTATCCTCTAGACCTTTTTGAAGAAGGCTCTGTCACCAACATGTTGACCTCCATTGTGGGGAACGTGTTTGGTTTCAAAGCCCTGAAAGCTCTGCGTTTAGAAGACCTCCGGATTCCGGTTGCTTACCTGAAGACCTTCCAAGGTCCTCCTCACGGGATTACCGTTGAGCGTGACAAGCTGAACAAGTACGGTCGTCCTTTGTTGGGTTGTACGATTAAGCCCAAGCTGGGTCTGTCAGCGAAGAACTACGGTCGTGCAGTTTATGAGTGTCTGCGTGGTGGTCTAGACTTCACCAAAGACGACGAAAACATCAACTCTCAGCCCTTCATGCGCTGGCGCGATCGCTTCCTCTTCGTACAAGAAGCGATTGAGAAAGCTCAGGCTGAAACTGGTGAAATCAAGGGTCACTACCTCAACGTCACCGCACCTACCTTTGAAGAAATGATGGAGCGGGCTGAATTCGCTAAAGAAATCGGCACCCCCATCATCATGCACGACTACCTCACCGGTGGCTTCACCGCTAACACCAGCTTGGCTAAGTGGTGCCGTCGTAACGGTGTCCTGCTGCACATCCACCGCGCGATGCACGCTGTAATCGACCGTCAGAAGATCCACGGCATTCACTTCCGCGTTTTAGCTAAGTGTCTGCGGATGTCCGGTGGTGACCACCTGCACTCCGGTACCGTAGTGGGTAAGCTCGAAGGTGAAAAAGGTATCACCATGGGCTTCGTTGACCTGATGCGCGAAGACCACATCGAGCAAGACCGTGCACGCGGGATTTACTTTACTCAAGACTGGGCTTCCATGCCTGGTGTAATGCCTGTGGCTTCCGGTGGTATCCACGTTTGGCACATGCCTGCGTTGGTGGAAATCTTTGGTGATGATTCCTGCCTGCAATTCGGTGGTGGTACATTAGGTCACCCTTGGGGTAATGCTCCTGGCGCTACCGCTAACCGTGTTGCTTTAGAAGCTTGTATCCAAGCTCGTAACGAAGGCCGCAACCTGTTCCGTGAAGGTGGCGATGTTATCCGTGAAGCTTGCAAGTGGAGCCCTGAATTGGCCGCTGCTTGTGAACTGTGGAAGGAAATCAAGTTCGAGTTTGAAGCGGTTGACACCCTCTAATTAGGTGTGAAGTGTAGAGTGTGAAGTATGAACCGTCATACTTCATACTTCATACTTCAAAAGACTGGGGTCAGACGATGGATTTAAAACGAGTTGCCAAAGATACGGCCAAGACGCTGATCAGCTACCTGACCTATCAAGCACTGCGGATTGTTTTGGAGCAATTAAGGGAAACTGACCCTCCTCAGTCGCTTTGGCTGCATGGGTTCTCCTCGAAAATTAGTGTCCAAGATGGAGAAGCTTACATCCGAGCATTACTTCTGGAGAAGCAAGAGCTAGCGTTTCGGATTATGACTGTGCGAGAGCATCTAGCAGAGGAAGTGACAGACTTCTTACCAGAAATGGTTCGGACAGGTATCCAGCAGTCGAATATGGAACATCGGCGTCAGCACTTGGAGCGAATTACGCAACTCACCATCTCTGAACCCCCATCTCATCCCGAACAGTCAACCGACTTGGAAGGATAACTAACGCAATCCATTCGGCGTACCCCTATCGCCACCTATTGCACACCCATAATTCAACAAACCAACCGAACCCATGCAAACTTTACCGAAAGAGCGTCGTTACGAAACCCTTTCTTATTTGCCAGCACTGACTGATGCTCAGATTGCTAAGCAAGTTCAGTACATTTTGGATCAGGGTTACATCCCTGCGGTGGAATTTAGCGAAGGCTCAGAACCCGAACAGCACTACTGGACACTGTGGAAGCTCCCCCTGTTCAAAGCTCGCTCTGTTCAAGAAGTGATGAATGAAGTGGATGCTTGCCGTTCTGACTACCGCGACAGCTTCATCCGTGTTGTGGGTTTTGATAACGTGAAGCAGTGTCAAGTACTGAGCTTCATCATTCACAAGCCCAATGCTAACACCCGTGGTCGCTACTAATAGGTTTTTCAGTTAAAAGTTCCCTATTTTTGGGATTAGATTTGGAGAGGTGGTTAAGCTACCTCTCTTTTTTGTTAGTTGCCTCTTTGCTGCACTAATCAAATTCAGTTTGGCAGTAGGCACTGAGGAGATGAACGCAATTTGCGATCGCACCGAGATGAGCAATCTCATAACCGTGAGTATTTTGCGTCGGGAAACTCAAGCAAGCAGCACGGGAAACATGACCAAATTTCATAGCAATAGAGGCATCGCTACCAAATTGACTGAGGGTTGCTAGCTGAAGGGGAACCTCAATTTTTTTAGCGACTTGTCGCAGTTCCCAATTTAACCCTTCATCGTAAATTCCATAGCTATCTTGAGACAGTAACACAGGTGCTTCACCCGCTTTGATGGGGTATTCTGACGACAATGGACAAATTTCTAAAGCAATCAAGGCATCTAGCGGTTGATTTTGGGTGAAATAAAGCGCACCAATTGCCCCAACTTCTTCCTTTGCCGAAGCGACTAAATAAATATCAACAGCAGGTTTCTTCACCTGTTCTGCTAACGCCAAGAGAATGGCAACAGACGCTTTATTATCTAGGGTATAGCTGCCAATATAATCTTTTAAACGTATAGGTCGCTTGCGATGTTTTCCCACTACCATGCGGGTTCCGGGTCGCACACCAGCTTCTTCGAGTTCTTCTGCTGTACACTTGGTTTCAACCCAGGCATCTTCCCAGCGCACTGGAGTATCTTCCTGCTGGACTTTTTGGGGAGATTCGTGGGAAACGTGGCGTGAACCAAAGGAGAGAATGCCGCTTATGGTTTGGTTGTCGCCCAACAAATCAACGACACCCTCCCCATAAACCCAAGGGAAAGCGCCGCCGAGTTTGCGGACTTCTATACATCCATCCTCGCCTACAGTTTTAACGATCGCACCAATTTCATCTTTGTGTGCGGTTATGGCGATAGCGCGTTCGGAATTGACACCGGGAATTTTTGCGATCGCATTTCCCGCTCTATCTTGCCAAGCTTCAACTCCCAACCCTTGCAACCGACTCATCAACAGTTGGTCAATTTCCCCTTCTACACCACTAGGAGAATGATGTAACACTAGCTCTTCAATGGTGCTGAAGAGTTGGCCGTAATTCAACGAAGGCATATTATAAATTCGTAATTCGTAATTCGTAATTCGTAATTAATGGACGCTACGGCTCGCTGCGATCGCTTTATGGGAGATGACAGACACTGTCTGTGACGTGGGCGACTTAAGAGATTGGGGACTCGAATTCATCTTTTAATTACGCTCTTCGTAGCGTGACGAAGTCCATTACGTAGCTTGCTCCTCGCTCGAGAGCGAGTATCCATAATTATGAATTAAGTTGACCTCGGCTGTCTGTGTCTGTGTTAGTTAGCCTATAACCTTAGTACCCTTTGCGCGAGCTGATTTAGATTTGTGCTGTAACTTCCAACGGGTTAGCAAGGCACCAAAGGCAATGGTTCCAACTACAGCAGTCGGTTCAGGGACAGGTTCTGATTGGAGTTCGGAATAAGCCAATTCTGCAATTTCTTTATGAGTCGCTGTCGTTGGATGGATATTGTCCCAGAATAAATACTGGTTTTGCACATTTTGCTCTCCCAAAACACAGTTCGGGTTATTAATGCAACCGGTAGTCACATCGGTAAAACCGAATTGGGCTGGATTTGCAATTGCTTCCTTGAATAGGGAGTTGACATCCAGCAGTTTGACATTGAAATCAGAACCCGGAGTATTGCTAAAGTTATTCAGGGTGGCACTCAAGCTAGCATTATGAAGACCGGACAAGGTATTAAGTCCGTCAGAAATGGGTGTATTGCTTGTAAGTGGTAGATTTCCTAAATCTGGTAAATTGACTACTAAAAAATTTTTCGCTCCGACAGCAGCCAGCGTATTCAAAGCGAACGATAAATTACCAATTGTCGTATTCGGGTTATCAAGAGGTTGGAATGTTGTACTTTGAGTAGGCAAATAATCATTCGCACCTGCCCACAGGACATAAAGTGCATTTGGATCAGCGGCTTGATCGGTTGGGACGCTGCTTGTAAACACACCAATTTGCTGCTGCAATCCCGGTAACAGGGGATTAATCGTATTATCGAGTCCTGTTGTTGCACCACCAAAAGCAAAGTTAATGCCTTGAGTGGGAATAATTCCTGAAGCGAAAGCGGTGAAAGGCGTTGGGTTTAAATTGAGGTCTTGGGCGAGATAATCTATCCAATTGGGGCCATTAGAAAAACGCCCATTAAAGTAAGGAGGTGGTGGAAAGCCTGTTCCTGTAAGTTGTTGCGAAACATTGAATACATTCCCTGGATCTGAGAGGCTGTCACCAAAGACATACATCCGAGTAAAAGTCGCAGCCGAAGCTTTAACTGGCAATAGGCAAGAGAACAGGAAAAAACCTGCGGCTAGAATTTGTTTTCCCACGGTCATACACCCTTTGTAATTTTTGTCAAGGCAGCCAGGTGATAGCTCACAAACCAATCCTCTCGGAAGCTAAAACCTCTCTTCAACGATACGTGCCAAACCTTAAATCAAATGGTATATGATGTAGCGACATTAACGAATAACTCATCAAATTTATTTAATACGAGTCTCAAAACGTGTCATTGCTCATGTTCCGCTAGGGTAAGCAAGAAGACTAGACGAGTCTGTATCTAGAAATAACGTTGCTGTTGCTTTGGTTCGCAGTATTGAAGCAGGGAAGTCCTCACAAATCGATTCTTGCAACATCTTTTGTACAGCTGAGGCTTTGTGTTCTTTTGCTGCAAGGCAGACGATTTTTTTAGCAGCGCACAGCATCGGAATGGTTAGAGTAAACGCATATTGTGGTACTGCTTCAAGAGCAGGGAAATAACCTCCATCTACTTGTTGTTGGCGCGTGGCTTGCTCCAACTTCACTAGTTTCATGGAATGTGAATCATTAAAATTAGCGACAGATGGCTCATTAAAAGCCAAATGTCCGTTTTTTCCCAGACCCAGGCAACATAAGTCAATGGGTTGTGATAATAAAAGATGGGTATAGCGATCGCATTCCGCTAACGGTTCCTTCGCATCCCCCTCTATATAGTGGAACTGTTGGACATTCACCCGATTTTCCACCCGTTCTCGCAGATAGCGACGGAAACTAGCAGGATGATTGGCATCAATTCCCAAATATTCATCGAGATGGAAACACTGAACCTTAGACCAATCTATGCCTCCTAAACTTATGAGAGCATCGAGAAATTTGATTTGGGAGTTTCCCGTTGCTAGCAGGATAGATACTGTACTTTGTTGAGTCAGTAGAGACTGTAGATAGTGTTGCACTTGTTGTGCTGCGTCGTTAGCTAATTCCTCTGCACTGTTATAGATGCGTACTGAAAGGGCATCGACTTGAAAGGTTTTTGCAGGCGTAGACAATACCATTGCTTGTTAATGAAGTAATAGGTAGAAGCGGTTTAAGTTAATTCGTAATTATGAATTCGTAATTCGTAATTAAAAGATGACTTAGAGTCCCCGACTTCTTAAGTCGCCCACGTTAGGAAAGGGTCTTTCATTCCCTGCATCAGCGATCGCAGCGAACCGTAGCGTCTGTTAATTATGAATTACGCTTGTGCGTATTACGAATTTTTAACTCCATTCCTTATTACCCATTACCCATGCCACAAAAACATCTATTAACTGGGAGAAATTGAGGGGGTAGGTTCTGGTGTTGCGGCTGGCTGGCTGGGTTGTTGCTTCAGTTGTAGTGCTTCTTTTGCAGATAGCCCTTCACCCTGAGAACCAAAGTACCACAATGCGGCTGCCGCTTCGGCACGAGTTACAGGTTTCTTGGGTTGAAACAGCGTCGTATACCCAAAGACCCGACGAATAGTAGATTGCTCACTATTCTGGAAATCTGCCAATACCGCTCGTAATGCCTTTGGTTCAATCTTACCCGCATCTTGGAAACCCCAAGTTTGCTTCACCGCATCTAATGAAGCAGTGGGCAAAGCTTGACGAGTATCTAAAGGAACTTTCCACAAAATCAGATTTTCCCGCGTCAGTGGGGCATCTGGGCGAAAGAGTACTGCGGTACTGTCGCCTGTCAAGGGACTGGGAATTAACCCCGCCTCTGCCAATGCCTGAATGCTGGGGAAATCGGGGTGGGTGCGAGGAACATCCTGAAACGCAGGTTGAGAAGTGTCTGAGGCTAGACGAATTTGCTGTCCGGGACGATTGGCATAAATTTGATTGTTAGCGGCCACTAACCAACGGGCAAACTCACGCCGTGTGATAACTTTGTTGGGTTGAAATAACTTGCCGCTGGTATTAGCGTTTTGTTTAGTGCCAGATGGGTCAACGGTTAAGACACCTAATGTTGCCAAATCTGCTATTTGCTGGCGCAATTGTTCAGGAAGTTGAGCAATGTCGGTGAATTCCTGAGACGGTGTTGAAGTTGCCTGATTTGGCTGATTGGCAACTGTTGAAGGTTGCACTGATGGCGTCACTGCTGGCGTAGTGGATGGTTGGGAAGCCGCATTGGCACTATTGCGAACGTATTGAATTTCAAATGCCGTAGCGCTTGAGTTCGTTTTACGGGTAGTGGAAGTTGTTGGTGAAGACGTGGCTTGAGTGTTAGCTGGGGTAGCACTAGCAGGAATGGTTAGTGTCACTTGCAAGTCATTCTGGCGTGCGACAATTATGCCACCGGATTCATCAGTGGGCTGAGTGGTAATCTGCCAATTGTTCGCAGCAAATTCCTTTTGATAATAGGTTTGAATCATATTGATCGGATCACTCGATGACCAGGTTGTCAACTGTCCTTGAGCATCTGTCACCGTTAGCGCCTCAACTTCCTGTAACTCAGCGCCGGGATAAAGAGGAATCTCTTTGGGAAAATCGTTGGGGAGTTGTGCTAAGCTCTGGTTCTGGCGATCGCCCGAAGTTGACTCACCAAAAATCGTTGAGTTATTCTTCAAATTGGGGTCTGCGCCTAAAGAGCGCTCTAGTGCCTCGCTAGTGCAAGAGCTCAACAAGCTCACTAGGCAAAGCGCAAAACCAGTAAGTAGAACGGGGCGTTGATCAAACAGCACGGATGTTGCATACCAGATTCTCACCTCCCTACGCTAACGCAAATTCACCGGTCAGGTTCTTCGGGCAGGGGAAAGGGAAAAGGAATGTCCTTCGGAGAAAGAGGGAAAAGGAAGAGTCGTTAGGCGAAGCCAGACGCAGCGTTACGCGAAGCAGTCGCAAGCGAAGCGTGAAAGCGAATATCAACCATACCTTTCCCCTTTAACCCTTTCCCCTTCTCCTTAAAGTAGATTTCAATAGGGATGAAGCATGGTATTGTAGCTCTTGCGCCAAAACTGGCAAGGCTTTGAGTTGCTGGTGAGGTTAAAATCTCAGCTCTTTTTTGTTCACACTTCTATGGCTTCAGAGAAAAAAAACTTGGCAGCGGCATCGGAGTCTACCGGTTTGGCCCAATCAACCTCAGAAAGCAGTGCTGCTGAAACAGCACCCATTGACTCACAATCTCCCGATACAGTCAAGCCAAGCTCAAAATTTTGGCGGCAAATGCGGGAAAATCTGCAAATTATTGCGATCGCACTGGCTTTAGCCCTTCTCATCCGATCCTTTGTCGCAGAACCGCGCTACATTCCCTCAGATTCTATGCTGCCAACCTTAGAAGTCGGCGATCGGTTAGTGGTAGAAAAAATCTCCTATCATTTCCGAGCTCCTGCCGTCGGGGAAATTGTTGTTTTCGATCCACCCCAACAATTACAAATTCAGGGTTACGCTAAAGAGCAAGCGTTTATTAAACGCATCATTGGTACACCGGGTCAAATTATTCAAGTTCATAACGGCAAAGTTTATCGCAATAACCTGCCGCTTGAAGAAGATTACATTGCCCAACCGCCAGCCTATGAGATGGAAGCAGTACGGGTGCCTGAAAATTATCTATTCGTGATGGGTGATAACCGCAACAATAGCAATGATTCCCATGTTTGGGGCTTTTTACCTCAAGAAAACGTGATTGGTCACGCTTGTTTTCGCTTCTGGCCCTTTGATCGACTTGGTCAGGTGTGACGAACAAGTCAATAATTCGGAATTCGGAATTCGTAGTTCGTAATTAATTATAGAGTTCAGGACGCAAATCTTTCCATTTATGTTATGGATGGAGAAAGACAAATTTTTTCCTTGTTTCAATTCCCCAAAGTCATCTGTGGGGTAATTCCGAATTACGAATTACAAATTACGAATTTAGAAGCGATCGCTTCTTGTGCGTTGTCGCTTGCGGGTGAGCCCTTGGTTTGCCCTTGCTTCTTCGGTAATAAATTCAGCATCTTCATTAGGGACAATTCTCGAACCATAGCGGCTGGCGTAAACCTGGGTAAATTCGGCACCGAAAAATAGAATTTGAGCTGAATAGTAAACCCAGGCTAGGAGGATTACCAGAGAACCAGCAGCACCGTAAGTTGAACCAAAACTTGCTTGTCCCAAATATTGTCCCAGCACAGTCTTGCCAATCGTGAATAGCAGGGCAGTGATACTCGCTCCAATCAAAACATCATTCCAGGTAATTTTGACATCCGGCAAGAACTTGTACATTAGTCCAAACAGCAGAGTGATGACGCCAAAGGAAATGACAAAGTTTACTATTCCCCAAAACCAGTCTATGCCAGGAATTAAATGGCTCATGTAAGCACTCAATCCAGATAAGATAGCACTCACAATTAGGGAGACCATCAGTAAGAAGCCGATACCCAGTACCATCGAGAAGGACAAAATACGCTTGCTGAGAAAGCCCTTGACACCCCGGCCTGGCTTCGGTTGTACTTCCCAAATTGTATTGAGAGAGTCTTGGAGTTCACCAAACACTCCAGAAGCACCGAAAAGAAGAACGATGACGCTAATGAAGGAGGCAATGCCACCATTAGCATCGGGCCTGTTGGCATTCTGAATCGCTGTCTCGATTACTTCTGCACCAGCTGAGCCAACTAATCCTTGTATTTGCCGTTCAATCTCCCCCCTGGCCGCTTCTTCCCCGAAAACTGCACCCGCGATCGCGATCGCAATAATCACTAAAGGCGCAAGAGAAAAAACCGTATAATAAGCTAAAGCCGCTGCTAACCGCGAGGCTTTATCGTCTTGCCATTCCTGAAAGGCTTCTTTTAACAGTCCAAAGATATCTTTCGCTTTCATTGACTCAAATCTTGGCTTGAATGTGTTGTGTCGCTATACTTCAAGCTTTAAGTATTGAGCTTTGGGTTACAAGAGTCTTAAGTTAGACATCTATGTGCTGCCGCACACAAAGCTCACCCTGAAGAGCCTTGGAGCCTTGGAGCCTTATTTTCCAGCTACTATCAATGCGATCGCAGATTTCGTTGCCGATTCACTTGGATTTTTTCCTTCAACACCTTTGCCGCTAAAGCATAGCCCCCATCTGCACCATCAACAAAGGCGATGTGGCGACCTTGCGCTTCATAAACTAGGCAAGTCATCAATGCCCGATCAGAGACATGAAATCCATACAATAAATTTCCCGCTTCGTATTGCTTTTCCAGGTATTGAAGTAATTGTTCGCGTTGAGCTGAGTTACCGGAAATGACCATTCGTAGGGTATCATCAAATTTTTGATAATCACTGTCGCATATCACAGAGCTTTTCTGGAATTCCCAATTTATCATTCCTATTTTTGCCCTAATCTTAGTTACCAAAATTGCTAACTGTCTTATCCATAAATAGATTTGTTTGTGCCACTTATTTCGGAAATAATTTACAATCTGTATTTCTTTATACAAAATTTTACGGGTTAAAGAAAGTCGGAGATAATCACTACGAACTGGGTGAAAATTAATAGCTCCTCCGTAGATTTTGTCGATTTTTTCTAAAACCGCTTTATAGATAGAATTTTCTTGCTCATGAGTTTTAGCCGTTGCCATTACAATCAGGCTTAAAACTTCCCCATGTTTACTGGGAATATCTTGCCAAGGACAAACTAATCCTGAAAAATCAGCTTGAGAAGAATTGTCTGTAGAAGAAGTGAGACTGTATTGCTTGGTTGTTTCAGGATTCTTGATTAAATCGGTTGCGTAAGTTAATCCTCCACCCATAAAGACCGCTTGAGTATATTTGGGTGATACTTTAACTTTGGCAACTTTAATATCATAATTCGCCGCTCTTACTCTGGAAATAGGAATAATACCAACGCGCAATCCCAAGTTAAATTCTCGTTTTGCCATTTCTTGGGTTGCTAGCAATACCTGCTGAACACCAGAAACCAGAGCAGGGGGAATTAATAAAGAAGCACCATCCCCTCCAAAAATAAAGGGGATTTCAATATGCTTGGTTATATTTAATACCGCAATGATTGAAGCAACGCCTAGAATATTCACATCTTTATATCGTCCCTCTTCAATGGCTTGGGTAGACCCCATAATATCAGTAATAACAATGTACCAATCAGAGGGAGCAGGTAAAAAGTTTTGAGCGTTAGTAATGTCTATGAATCTTTCTAAAATAGCCAAGTCTGAATAGAATGTATTGGTAAACATATAAGGATGGGAGGAGTAAGCACTTTTAATTCACCCAAAATTATGAATTGTAAATTATGAATTATGAAATAACGGGCAATTTTCTGCTAGTAGGCAAGCCCCACTAAAAAATTAATGATCTACATAAATTCAGGGGGTCGAAATCTACTACTAAATCCCTGAATGCTTAATTTATAATTCATAATTCATAATTCATAATTTAAGTAAATAGCACCCTAACTGATACAATGAACTTATAAAATCAAATTGTTCTCATTGTAACCCTGAGCTTGTGTACAATGAGTTCTGCCCCTTGAACAAGGGTTTTGGCATGGATACATCTGACCCAGATGAAATGCTAGAAACCTATACTTATCAACCTTGAAAGAATGCCTGCGCCGACTATCTCCTTGGTATCTACGTTTCCCCTGACCGCTGTGGTCGGGCAAGAAGCCATTAAACTCGCACTGCTACTAGCAGCAGTTGACCCTGGATTAGGAGGAGTTGCGATCGCGGGTCGTCGAGGTACGGCTAAATCCGTGATGGCACGAGCCCTCCACGCCTTGCTACCACCGATTGAAGTGGTGAAAGACTCTCTTTGTAACTGTGACCCCACCAATCCGAATGAGTGGGATGACTTGCTGTTAGCTCAAGGACTTGACCCAGCCAACATCCCAACCGAAATTATTGCTGCCCCCTTCGTGCAAATTCCCTTAGGAGTCACTGAAGACCGACTGCTGGGTTCAGTGGATGTTGAGCAGTCTGTCAAGCAGGGAAAAACGGTCTTTCAACCGGGATTGTTGGCGCAGGCCCATCGCGGGGTTTTGTATGTGGATGAGATTAACCTGCTCGATGACCAAATTGCCAATCAGTTGCTCAGTGTTTTAACGGAAGGACGCAACTTAATTGAGCGGGAGGGGATTAGTTTTCAGCATCCTTGCAAACCTCTACTGATTGCGACGTATAACCCTGAAGAAGGGCCACTGCGAGAACATTTGCTCGATCGCATTGCCATTACCCTGTCTGCTGATGGGGTATTAGCCTTAGACCAAAGAGTACAGGCCGTAGACGAAGCGATCGCATTTGCCAAATCTCCCCAAGCATTTCTCCAGCAGTACGACGAAGATACGGATAACCTGAAAACCCAAATCATCTTGGCACGGGAATGGCTCAAAGAAGCCACTATCTCCCATGACCAAATTGCCTATCTCGTACAAGAAGCAATTCGTGGTGGTGTTCAAGGACATCGGGCGGAATTATTTGCCCTAAGAGTGGCTAAAGCCTGTGCAGCTTTGGATGGACGGCAAAATGTGATTGCAGACGATTTGCGCCGTGCCGTGGAATTGGTGATTGTGCCTCGCGCCACCCAAATTCAGACACCACCCGAAGAACAACAACCCCCGCCACCTCCTCCACCCCCACCTCAAGATGAATCCCAGCAAGAACAGGAGGAACAGGAGGAAAAAGAAGAAGAGGAAGAGCAAGAACAGGAGCAAGAACCCCCCAGCCTCCCGGAAGAATTTGTATTTGATCCAGAAGGGGTACTACTTGACCCTAGTGTGCTGTATTTTGCCCAGATGGCACAGCGACAGGGTAAATCGGGAAGTCGTAGCATCATTTTCTCAGATGATCGGGGACGCTATGTGAAGCCGATGTTACCGAAAGGAAAGGTACGGCGAATTGCAGTAGATGCCACATTGAGGGCAGCCGCACCGTATCAAATGAGTCGGCGCAAGCGTCAACCGGGTCGTAAAGTCATTGTGGAGTCGGGAGACATTCGCTCCAAGCGGTTAGCGAGAAAAGCAGGAGCACTGGTGGTTTTTGTCGTGGATGCTTCGGGTTCAATGGCACTGAACCGGATGCAGTCGGCAAAGGGTGCGGTGATGCAACTGTTGACAGAAGCATACCAAAACCGCGACCAAGTTTCACTCATTCCCTTCCGAGGAGAACAAGCAGAAGTGCTGTTGCCTCCAACTCGTTCCATTGCTTTGGCACGTAACCGTTTGGAGCGATTACCCTGCGGCGGTGGTTCGCCCCTAGCGCATGGTTTGACTCAGGCGGTAAGAGTGGGGATGAATGCTCAGATGTCTGGGGATATCGGGCAAGTGGTGATTGTGGCGATTACCGACGGACGGGGCAATATTCCCTTAGCGCGTTCCTTGGGTGAACCCATCTTAGAAGGGGAAAAGCCGGATATTAAAGCGGAATTGTTGGATATCGCGGCGCGAGTTCGGGCACTGGGGATTCAACTGTTGGTGATTGATACGGAAAATAAGTTTGTTTCCACCGGTTTTGCTAAGGAATTGGCGAAAAATGCAGGTGGGAAGTATTACCACTTACCGAAGGCAACCGATCAGGCAATTGCCGCAATGGCAAAAGGTGCGATCGCAGATATCAAATCTCGCTAATGTTGGTCGGGTGCGATCGCTTCTCCGAGAACTCCTGTGTTCCCCCATCCTAGAACGCCTCCGTGTCTGGAGCGTCAGTCCTAACTATAGGTCTTCAACTGGACACGGATAGAACCTGTTAGCACAGTGGCACACCGTTCAACAATAATTCGTAATTATGAATTCGTAATTCGTAATTTAAAGACGGGTGAGAATCCCCGACAACGCACGTCGTACACGTCACCTAAAGGGTTTTTAATCCCCCGGACATTCAGCCGGGGGATGAGCTTAAACAGAGGGACTCGGCTTTTGATGCCGCACTTCTATTACCGTATGAACATTGCCTCGTGGTGAAAAATCCCCTTTAATCGTCACTTCTAAAGGGTCACAAGCCTCTACGAAATCATCCAAAATTTGATTGACGCTTTCTTCGTGAGAAATGTAGCGATCGCGATAGCTATTGATATACAGTTTAAGTGCCTTCAACTCCACTACCCGTTCATCAGGGACATAGGTAATGTGAATCGTGGCAAAATCTGGATAGCCAGAAAATGGGCACTTACAAGTAAATTCCGGCAGCGTAACATTGATGTCGTAGCGACGCCCAATCCGGGGGTTCGGGAATGTAATTAATTGTCCCTCTGCAATTGCACGTTCACCGTATTTCATCTCAGGCGTTTTTACGTCAGATGAAGGCTGTTGTTGGGTTAGGGGTTGATTCATAGTCAATTTTTCGTTTCTAATTCGATTCCCAGTCAGGGCAACTCTCTGTCTCCCAACCGTAGGGATGCATACCACAGATGAATACATTCCCTCCATAGACTTGCCCATGATAATGACGGCAACCTACGCAGGCGGCGTGTTTTTCTGGGGTAGGTTCTACAGGATAACTATAGTAAGTTTCTTCTGTTTCACCGACAATCTCTTCTAGTTCGGCATAAATTTCGATAATCGGTTCAAACATATCCTGCAAACATTGGTCAAAATCTACGCCAACTGCTTCTTGTACTTCATTGGCGAAGTCTTCAACCATTTCAGTAACCCCCAGGAAGAATTCATCAACCATACAAGCTACTGAATCTAATGCTTCAAATATATTTTTAGGCCACTCTTCCATGTTGGCAATGCGAATAAACGACTTTTATGAGTTTTGCGATATTCCGGTATACTGAGTCCATTGGACAGCGATCATAGGTTGAATCAATGTTCAAGATCGCTCAACCCAAGAAACTTGCTGCGCCATAAACGAGAGATAGGTGTACCTGGGTGATCAGGTTGAAGAACGTAAGTTGTGCGATATGAAGACAAGGGGTATGCGATCGCATTTTCCGCTGTTCTATCCCACTCAAGCAGAGGTTGATACCAGCTTAGCGTGTTGCACTGCTAATCTAGCAGGAGGTTTCACTCCTTTTGTGCTTGATTTCCTCCGCTAGTTTATGCACTAATCACCGATACTGACCTACATATCCCGCTTAAGGCGACGCAGTTCTTCTTGCATCGCTTGCACCTGTTGCCGCAGAACATCTACATTCTGCTCATCCTTCTTAGCGGTAGGTGCTTCATCGTCTGAAATAATTTCAATCCGACGCGGTTCGTTGCTAGGGGGATGATCAGACGATTGTTGTACGGTTTGCTGCTGTTGTGCCTGTCGTACCAAATCATCAACCAGCTTCCGAGCCTCTTCTGTTGTCATTTCTCCCTTTGCTACCAACTCATCGGCGAGTTTTTGAGCTTGAGTGCGGAGCTTGCCTATCCTAGTGTTTGCTTCTTCCCCGACAGCCGTAACTGCCCCAACACCTAGATAGAATGCTTTTTGAACAATATCTCCAAAGCGGTTCACTATAAATAATTCTCCAGAACTGACGCAAGTACCTTATGCTTCTAGGATAGGTGCGAAACAGGGAAACTGCCTATCTAGCTCTAGGTCAACAGAGGAACCATTGATAAAGACTATAGAATAAAAAGACTCTGGGCTTTAAAAGCAAATGACCCGGAGACCACGCCTACCGCAAGCATCCTGTATTGCTGCTACCTTCCGGTCCTGACAAGGTTTAGGCGTTGCGATCGCATGGTTCCAGATCACTTTCATCATAACATTATTGTGGCGCTTGTGTCATCTGAAAGTAAAAGGTTTGAGTCAGGTTATTATTCCGCAATGATGCGCCATTCGTGGATCACATACTTGACGCAGTTATTTTGCACCAGTGGGTCTTGATCTACAATGGCTTTTGCCTCCTCTATGGAATCCGCCTCAAACAGCAGCATTCCACCACCTCGCTCTGCCCAGTAACCAGTTTTTGCCTTGTGTCCCTTGGCAATCAAGTCTTGAACGTAGGTTTTGTGAGCAGGTACGTATTGGTCAAAGGTGGGCTTATCGACGATACCTTCTTCAATTTTGACGAACCAGGGCATTTGCTATCCGTTTTAGATTTTGGATTTAATAGTAGCAAGCAGAACGCCTACTGATTTGGTCAGTAAGATTCCTTGGATAAAGCAAAACGTCTTTTTTTCATCGCCCTCCTGCCGCCACAGGAAGTTCAAGACTATGCAACTGAGATTAAGGAGCATTTCGCTACCACCTATAATAGCCGACACGCCCTGAAGTCTCCGCCGCACGTTACTCTGCAACCCCCTTTTGAGTGGCAATTGGATGTAGTGCCAGTTCTCGAACAAACCCTCTCGACGTTTGCCCAAACCCAAACATCCGTACCGATTATCCTAAAAGGGTTTGGGGCGTTTCCTCCGCGTGTCATTTACATTGATGTCATCAAGACGCCAGAACTGATGAGTTTGCAAAGCCATTTGATGGCACACTTAGAGGATGCATTGGGAATTGTTGACCCTGTATCGAAAAAGCGTCCCTTTGCTCCTCACATGACGGTTGCCTTTAAAGACTTAACCAAGCAGAACTTCCGTATTGCATGGCCTGAGTTTGTGCATCGAGAGTTGGAGTTTCAGTTTACAGTTTCCCAGCTCACGCTGCTCATTCACGATGGTCAACGATGGAATGTTAATTCGGAATATCCCTTCTTAGCTCAAGAGACGGCATAAGTGCGATCGCGCTTCAACTCCAACAGAAGCGATCGCCTATGATCGGGATAAAGCTATGGAAAAAATTCTCATTCAGGTTTATATAACACTATGACTTGGTTTATTATCCTATTCCTGTTTATCTTGGTACTTTCTGCCAGCCCACTTCTCGGCAGTCTCAATACACCTTGGTCTTTGGAAATTATGATCGGATTATTCGCTGCTTTTTTCATTGCTAGCTGGATAATCCTAATTTTTTACCCGCAATGGGGATAACAAGCCCAAGCACACCAACCTCAACAATTCTTTGAGATCATCTATTTCCTGGCGTTTGTTGAAACAGGATCAGACCCAACCTCGAATCTCCGCGTCAATCAGCGATCGCTTATTGTACTCGGATGGTGGAGTTTGAAGCATATTAATGAGTTCTCCATCAGCGAGTTCGTAGCGTGGGTTGTCTCCGTACTGATGCAGAAATTCCTCAAAAGTCAGGAATCTTGATGGAGTATAGGTCATAAGCTCACTTCGCTTTGCCCTATCGTACCAAACCTTTCTATACGCTACAGCAAGTTTCTGTCAGCAGATGCGATCGCATTCCCGTTACCAGACTCAGATACACTTGAGCATAATAGAACGAATAATGCTCAAATAGCTGCTTTCATAGCTATGGTCAGGACATTAACCCACTGGAGTGTCAAAGATTATCATCACATGATTGAAAGTGGCCTCTTGGTAGGTCGGCAGGTTGAACTGATCGATGGACAAATTATCAACATGGCTCCAGAACTTCCGATTCATCGCGTCACCTATCGACGGGGCGTGAAGTACCTGGAAGCTCTTTTAGACAATCAAGCGGTTGTCTTTGCTACTGCCCCAGTTACATTACCCAGTGATGGTGAGCCACAACCTGATATTTGTATCGCCATTCCTCCAGAATCTCGTTACGATCAGCGTCATCCTGAGCCAAACGATATTTATTGGCTGATTGAGGTATCGAATTCGACACTTTCTTATGACTTAGGCGATAAGGCTCAGATGTATGCGCGGCATCAAATACAAGACTATTGGGTAATCGATATTCTAGGTAACCAGTTGTGGATACATCGTGAACCTAATAATGGAGAGTATCAATCTGTGGTGAAGTATTCGACGGGGATAATTACGCCGTTAGCATTGCCGCAAGTGGAAGTGGAAGTGCAGAGATTACTGCACTAAGACAGGACTTACGCAAATTTACTGTTAAACCGCCATTTGTAAGGGCGATTCATGA